>NZ_DATBUP010000118.1:0-3380 GCF_036515995.1 Pedomonas sp.
ACGACTGTGTTGATCATGGCGCGGGCCTCGCGGCCGGAGGCATAAAGAGCAGTTTGCGCACGTTCCTCAGGTGGCAGTGCCAGCCATGCCTGCGCTGCCGCGCTGGCCGGATTGCCGTCTTCTCGCATGTAGGGCTGGAGCATGCGGACGGTCTCGGAGATCCGTCCTTCGTAAGCGGCCTTTGCGGCCGTCTTCATCCTCTGGGAGCGCTGGCGCAGATTCTGGTTCATCCGGGCTGTCGGCAGACCGGCGGCCTGCTGGACCTCGAACGGCTTGCCGGCGTCAATGGCCCCGATCTGCTTCTTGTCGCCGACAAATGCCATCCGCTGTAGGCCGAGAGCGTCTGCGATCTGCATCAGCTTGAGCTTGTCGCTGTTGGAGATCATCGAGGCCTCATCGACCAGGAGAAATGCTCCCTTGAAGGCGGCTTGCCTTGCCGCGAGTTTGGCCGGAGCAAGCGTGCCATCGAGAATGCCGCGATGCTCGGCGATGAAGCTGCGAATGGTTCGGGAGTCAATGCCTGTTTCCCGCTCGAGCATGTGCACGAGCCGGTTCTGGTGACCCAGCCCAAGGACGGCATGGCCCTCGGCCTTGAGTACGACAGCCGCGGCCTTGAGCATGGCGGTCTTGCCGGAGCCTGCAACGCCCTGCACACCGACATACCGATCGGATGAGGACACAATCAGCCGGCCAGCGGCCTCCTGTCCCGGGTTCAGATTGTTTCCAAGGCTCGCTTGGGCAGCGGCCTGGAGACGCGCGCTGGCTTCTCGTGCCGGCAGGACAGCCTGAGACTGTCCCTTTGCCTCACGGAGCTTCTCAAGGATCCGGTTCTCCGTAGCGAGGGCGTCCGGTGTCATCAGCATGTGCGCGTGCTGGCGCCGGCCGCGCAGGAGAAGGCCAGCAGCCTGCAACTGGCTGATCCGCTTTTCGACGTCCGCAACCGATATGGGCAGATGCAGGTCAAGGGCGGATTTGTAGAGATCATGCTCGTCCCAGGCGACTTCCCGCTGGGAGAGATGGCGGATGGCCGAAGCGACGGCATGGGCCGCGGTCAGTTCGCCGGGTTCGAGGTCTCCGGGCGTCTCGGGAACAAAGGGGTCTGGGCTTTTCTCAGGTGGAGGATTGCCCGGCCGATGCCGCCCTCCGGACTTAGCCTCGATCTGTTCAAGGATGAACCGGAGGACGGCGCCGATGCGGTCGGCAAGACCGATCCTTCCGGTCGTCATTCCGTCCCAGAGGCTTTGCCCGGGAGAGGACCTCGTCTCGGCGGCGCGGACCAGTGCGCCGAAGTCGACGCCAAGCCGGGTCGCCTGCTCCTGCCAGCGCGCTGCAACGGCCTCGCGATCGGCCAAGGCCGGCTTATGGCGGCGTGTCTTCAGCGCCAGGGCATCCTTTGTCTGGGGCGTCTGGTGCGCCAGGCGCCCGTAGGCTTCGTTGATCTCCTTGGAGCGGGTGCTGAAGGCCTCGATGACCGCGCGGGGGATGCCGACAATCTCGAAACTGCCATGCTTGCCGTGGGGCGCAGTTTCATATCCGAGGCCGGGCAGCCTGAATCGCATATAGGCGTTGTACAGGCTCGAGAGCAGGGTCATGCGCTGCCAGAGCAGATCATTGTGCACGGTGCGCCACTTGCCGTCGGGTCCGCGGGTGGCGTTTGCAATGGGCACATGCGTGTGGAGGTCCGGCTCGTGATTTCGGTTGGTGTCATGCTCCACCAGCGCCATCAGGAGATTGCCGGTCTTCACCTTGATCGTAGTGCTCGCCACCTCGATCCGCGTCTGCGCGAGCTGCTTCTCGGCCCACGTCAGCGTATGACGGACAGCCTCCCGGTGCAGCTCTATGAGCCGCTTGTCGCCGCCCACGAGCGCAAGCAGCGACACGCTCTTGGGCGGCGAGAAGGCAAGCTCGAAACCCGGGCGATGCTGTCCCTTTTCAGCAAGGCTCGTGCCGTCAGGCAGTTGGCCCTCAAGCACCGCCTGCAAGCCCTCTTTGGTGGCCGGACCGGACAATCCGAGCTCCTCCGCGCCCTTGCCGAACCAGGACGTGTGGGGTTCGGCCTCCTCGCTGGACGTGTAGAAATTGTCCTTGGTGTAGTAGTCGGCCGCGCCGCTGGCGGACATGATCCGGCTGGGGGTGATCATGGTCGCAGTCCTCAGAAGGATGCCCAGTCATCCAGATCCATGGTTGGATCTTTGGGGTCGGGCAGGGGAGTTCTGGCTTCCTCTTTCGCCAGGTCGGCCTTGGGGGCGGGCGCCTGGATCTGCCCGAGCGGCGTCTGACCAAAGTCGGCCTCCGCACGAGCACGTTTTGTGGCCTCGCTCTCGGCGTTCTGCCCGGCATTGCGTCCGCGTCTGCCGTCATGGGATGCACTTTGGCTGCTGCTCTGCGCGGCTTCAGCTGCTGGCGGCGAGGGCGCGCGCCCTCCGCCCTCTGCCTCATCCTCTGGGGGCGGCAGGGTCAGATTGAACTCTTGCTGGAGAGGTTTGATCGTGTCAGCAGGAGGGCGTCGGACAAAGGCGTCGGCGCGGGTTGCATAGGTGCGATAGCGCAGCTTGACCGGTGCTGCGGGGAAACCGCCGGGGAACTTGATGTATCCGTAAAGGTTGGGCAGGTTCATGATGTCGTCAGGCATCACCAGCGGCTCGACCCTGGTCTGCGGCGTCAGCGTGACCGCATCACGCACCGAGCTGGCACCGTAGCTGTATCCCTCTTCCATCTTGCGGAACTGGCGATGCCCGAGGAACTCGGAGCACCATTTGGCGGTCTCGTAATCGCTGGTCGCCAGGATCAGTTTGGTGCGGGCCAGCGATGCCAGCGTGGTCGCCATCCGCTCGCCGTAGGTCTCCTTGAGCTTGGCGATTGCGTGGATACCAAGGAGGAACGCACCGCCGAAGTTGCGGCTGGTCTGCAGACCCTTTTCGATGGCCGGCAGGCGGTGCAGCGCGCCCAGCTCATCGAACAGGAACCAGAGGCGCAAGGCGCGATTGATCGGCAGGCTGGTCAGCGTGTGAATGGCCGTGTCGGTCCAGAGCGTGAGCAGGCTCTTGACCATGGCCAGGTCCGCATAGCGGGCGGAGATGAAGAGGATCGAGCCGGCATGGCGCTCGTCCTCGATCCAGCGGCGGATTGAAAAGGCATCGCCAGACTGGGGCATGGAGAGCAGGGCCTGGGCGTTGACGTTGAAGACAGCCCGGATGCTCTCAGCCATGCGCGCCGCCTCCGGCGCGGTCAGCGGATCGGCCATGGTGTTCCGGAGCAGCTTATGAACCTGGGCGAGGGAGGTCGTCATCAGCTCGCGGGCCAGATCCTCGTTGCTGGTGCGCCCCAGCAGCTGCAGCCTGAGGCAGGCCTCAACGAACAGCAGGCGGGCCGCCAGGATC
>NZ_DATBUP010000119.1:0-46476 GCF_036515995.1 Pedomonas sp.
CCCCGGCGCAAGCGCGGCGGCCTCCGCCCGCAACCGCTCCGCCAGAGCCCGCGCCGCGCGCCGCCCCTGCCGCGCGCCCGCGTCTTTCAGCCGCTCCGAAAATCCGCTCATGACACCGTCTCCTCCCGCGCCTGCAGCAGCACCAGCTCGGGCCGCCCGTCCACATCCGCCAGCGCGGTGATGCCGAGCAGCCGGTTGCGCCACCGCACCCGCCAGCCCGGGTTCAGCCCCGGCGGCTTGCGCGCCACCAGCCGGTAGCGAATGGCGCGGGCGTGCTGCTGCGCCACCGTTTCCTCCTTCACCGCCACCATCTCGATCGCCGCCCAGCCGTTGGCGACGCGCCGCCAGCCGCGCGTCACACCGCCAAGGCCATCGTCCAGTCCGGTGAAGGCCTCGAACGTCACCCGCTCGCGCATGCGCCCCAGAAATTCGGCTCCGGTCATGCCAGCCTCCCCACGCGAAACGGCCGCCACAGCGCCGCCACCGCCAGCGGCGGGCCGGTGTCGTCCGGCCGGTCGCGGTGCGCGTACAGATGCGCCGCCAGCCGCAAGATCCCCTGGCGCAGCGCCTCGGGCACGCCGTTCCAGTCGCTGCCCATCCCCGCCCAGTAATCCACTTCCAGCGCGGCTCCCGCCGGCGGCAGGAACGTCATGCGCAGCAGCGTCTGGCCGCGAGCGTTCTCGGCAATGTCGAAATCCGGCAAGCCCAGTGCCGTGCGCGTGCCGTCCCGGCTCACCAGCGTCGCTGACATGATCTGCCGCAGCGGCATCTTGCCCAGCCGCACGCAGCGCCCCGCGCTCCACGGCACGCCGCTGTTCTGCGCCGCGTCGAACGGCTTGCGTTCAGAGTAGCGCGTCGCGATCAGCACCTGCCCGGTGAAGGCCTCGCACAGCTCCCGCGCCACCTTCAGGAAACCGGCCAGCCCCGCGTCCTCCTCCCCGCATTCGATGCGCAGGTAGGCCCGCGCCTCGGTCACGGACACCGGCTCCGACGCCGGTCCTTCCAGCCATGTCGTCGTCATCACCGCGCCTCCGTCCGAATGACGAGGGAGCGCACATCCACCCGCCCGTCGCTGCGGGTGACGGTGTTCGCCACCCGGTACAATCGGCCCGGCACGCCGCCTTCCAGCGTCACCGCCGTGCGTTCGTCTTCCCGGAAATCGGCTGCGGCCCGCAGCCCGCCGGTCTCCTCCGGCTCCACCGCCCACCGGCTTTGCGCAATGCTTGCGCCGTCCAGCGCCGCGCCCCAGTCAATGGCGTAATCCAGGCTTGCGCCCGGGTCCTTCAGGTATATCCCCACGGAAATTCCTCCCGCCCAGAGCCCATGAAAAAAGCCGCCCCGAAGGCGGCTCTGATTTCTGATTTTTCTGTCCGTTTGATTTTTTCGGGGACTACGCCGGGTCGTTGATCTCCACGTCCCAGCTGCCGAAATTCACGCTCGTGCCCTGCGTCAGGCTCTGCGGCGTGCAGGTGGTCACATACAGCAGGCGAGCCGCCCCCTCGTCCAGCAGCGCCACATGATCCGCCGTGCCGCTGGCGGTCACCGCCACGCCCAGCTTCTGCGCCACCGTCACCCGGCGGCCGGACGCCGCCCCGTTGCCGATGCTGAAATCCGCGGCGCTCATTGCCACTTCCGCCAGTTTCAGGCTGCCGTTGGCCGCACTGAAGCTGGCAGGCTCTGCCGAGCATGCCACCATCTTGGTCGTATGGCCGCGCACGATGCCAAGCGCACCGTCCAGCACATCGTCATGCACCCGTTTACCCATGCACTTCCTCCCCGGTTTATTTGAAAATCCGCCGCTCTCAGCAGCGCCCCACATCCATGTGCCGCTGATCCGGCGGCACGTGCCACGCATCATCCCGGCACCGGTCCCGCAGCGCGGCAAGCGACACCGCGCGCACCCGGTGCCGCAAAATGCCGTCCTGCGGCGCAAGGCCGTCTCCGCCCTCGCCCGGCCCCGGCTCCCCTCCCTCTCCCGGACCCTCGCCCTCTCCCGGCCCGCCTCCCGTCAGCAGCGGACTGCCGCTCGCCATGCCATGCACGCCGCGCGCGCCCTCGATCAGAAAGAACGGATGCGTTGCCGCATCCACGCTCACGCCGCTGCTGATCATGGTCAGCGGCATGTCTCCCGCCTCGGCCACCAGCCCGGTGCGGAACGAGCGGTAGAACAGCAGCTTCTCCGGCATGATCTGCATCGGCGAGGCCCCGTGCGACAGCCGCGCCGCCTCCTCGCTGGTCAGCCGGTGGCCCTGCCACACCGCCACCTCCGCCACCCAGCCATTGAAGGCGCTGAGGTTGGAAGCCTCCCGGCACAGCAGCACCACCTTGCCGCCCTGGGCCGGCAGGGCGGAGGCCGTGCTCGTTGAGGCAATGGCCGCAAGGCCGCCCTTCCACCACACCTCGTGCAGCTGCATCGCGCCGGAATGGCCCGTATTGTCCGCCGCCCCGCTGCCGCGCATCGAAAATGCCAGCGGGCTGAACACCGTGTCGGAGAGGCCCGAGACGATGGCGCGCCCCCGCCCGCCCTGGGTGAGCGAAGAGCCCCAGTTGGCCTCCACCCCTGATGCGGCCGAGATCACCACGTCGCTCACTTGGCTGGAGCCGCTCACCCCGCCGCCCAGATGCACGATGCAGCCGCGCGTCCGCTCGGCATTGATCAGGGTGAGCAGCCGCGCGCTCGTCGTGTCCGCGCCGCCGCTGCGGGCCCACAGGAAAACGGAAAGATCCGCCGTATCGTCATATTCTCCCGGCAGGGCGAAACTGCACCCTCCGGTCGCCATACCGCGCAGGGCCATGGTCCTGCCTCCTGCCGAATTGAGAAAAATCGGCAAGGGGGCGTCTCCGCCCCCTCGCGCCTGTCAGAAAAAACACCCTTAGCTGACGGAGAATTTCATCAGCTTGATCGCCTCGGAATTGACTACCGCACCGCCGATCCGCCGCGTTGCGTAGAAGTGCACGAACGGCTTGTTGGAATACGGATCCCTGAGGATCCGCGTGCCCGTGCGCTCGGCAATCACATAGCCGTGGGCAAAATTACCGAAGGCGATGGCGTAGCTGTCCGCCGCAATGTCCGGCATGTCCTGCGCCTCGATCACCGGATACCCCAGCAGCGTCGCCGGCTGCCCTTCGGCAAGCGAGGGACGCCACAGGAAATTCCCCTCCCCGTCCTTCAGCTTGCGAATGCGCGCCAGCGTTGCCGAGTTCATCAGGAACACCGCCCCCTGCCGGTAGGCCGGGCGCAGCGCATGCACCAGATCGATCAGCTTATCCGCCGCATCGCTCGCGCCGAAATTTCCGGCCGCGCCCGCCGCCACATATTGCAGCGTGCCGAACGGCCGGGTGGCATCGCCCGTGGCGGCGGTGGGGTAGGCAAGGAAGCCCTTGGGCCGGTTGGTGCCGTTGCCCGAAATGAACGCCGCGCCCTCCCGGCTGGCGAATTCCAGCGAGATCTCCCCCGCCAGCCAGCTCTCCACGTCGAACACCGCATCGTCCAGCATGGCCTGCGTCGCGGCGGGGTTGGCGTACAGCTCGCCCCACGGCGGGCTGATCTCGCTGAAGCTCGGCGCGGCCGTTTCCGGGCGCTGCGCCGTCTCTGCCACCCAGCCGGAGGCAAAGCCGCTGGTCGCCACCAGCTTGCGGTAGTTGGCCGTGCCCACCTGCACCACCGTCGCCACCTGCCGGATGGGGGAAATATCCCGCAGCCGCGTCTCGATCATCTGGTCGATCGCCTCCGGCACCGCATAGCCGCCATCCCCCGGCGCCGTGATGTTCATGGACTTCGCCTCAAGCCCCGCAAGGCCCGTCTCCAGCCCCTTGCGCAGGTAGCGGTCCGTGAAGGCGGCCCGGTGGGTGTCATCCATGCGGCCGGATTTCATCTCGCCCGGCCCCGAGGCCGCTGCCCCCAGCAGCGGACGGCGCGCCGCGCCCACCACTTCCGCCACGCGCCGGTCGAGCACCTGCACGGTGCGCGCCAGCTGCGCCATCTTCTCCTCGATCCGGCCCTGCATTCCAGCCTCTGCGCCGCCATCCGCCGCGCCCGCCTGGGCTTCTGCTCCAACACCTGCGCCTGGGCCTGCGCCTGCAAACACGTCGTCCAGCCCCATCACGCCCTTGATTTCATATCCGTCCATCAACCGTCTCCACAGATGTCATGTCCCACGCAGACGCCACCACAGTCTCCACTCCCAGCACCCGCGCCCGCGGCTGCATGGGAAAGGTCACAAGAGAAATTTCGATCAGCTCCACATCCAGCAGCCGCCGCAGCCGCTGCTTCCTGTCCACCTCGGCGCGCCGCACCCGGTAGCCGATAGACAGGCCCGTCAGCGCCTTCGCCCGGATCAGCGCCGCCGCATCCCGCCCGCGCCGCGTGCCCAGAGCAATCTGGCCGATGACCCTGAGCCCCCGCTCATCCGCGCTCATCCGCTCGATCCGCCCGATCGGCTCGCGCGCCTCGTGCTGCCACAACAGCGGCACCGCGCCCCGCCCCGCCTCGCGCCCCACGTCTCGCAAAGCCCGCTCGAATGCGCCGGGCATCACCACGTCCCGGCCGCTGTCCGCCTCATGGAAAATGCTCGCGTATCCGGCAAACCGCAGGCTTGCCGGGTCGTGTCTCTCCCCGTCCATTTTTGTGTCTCGCTTTTGAGTTCGGAGTGTCCTGTGCGGCTGACGCCGCTTTACGCAGGAGGGACAAGTCCCTCCTGGCAACCTCCCGATTTTATCCAGAGCCGTGCGCCTGAGCAGCGCCCCCGCATCCCGGATTTATTCTTCTCTATCCGGCCGCGCCTGAAATAATGCGCCACGCCCCGTTCCTGAGACCGGAACAGAGCCTGCCACCCATATTGCGCTGAATGATTTCAAGGAATATCAGCGCCCCTTCTCCCATCCTCTCTCCAGCCGAACCGGCAGCGCGGGGCCTTGTAAAAACCCCCTTCCAACCCGCCCCTCCAGCCCACACGCACGGCCCGAAAAAACGAACAGGGGGTCGCAGGGGGATCAAGATCCCCCTGCATTCAAAGCGAAGCTCAAACCCCCAGCCGCCACACACACATACCCTACCGCACCCCGCCCAGCAGTTTCAGCTTCACCGCCAGTCCCACCACCAGTCCGGCCAGCGTCAGCCGCACCAGCCAGCCGATCAGCGCGTTGCGGGCGGAGCGGCGCACGTCCCGCCAGGCGGAGAGCAGTTCGCGCAATTCGGAAATGTCGGCGCCGGCGCGTCCGTCCGCCAGCCCCAGCCGGGCCAGCGCGCGGGCGGCGCCGGCGTCGGCGGCTTCCTCCCACAAGGCGCGCAGCGTCACCATGGAGGCGCCCTCGCCGTGCGCCTGCCGCAGCAGTGCGCCGAGCATCGTATCACCGGAAAGTGTCTCGCCGGGCATTGCCCCGCCCGGCCTGCCACCGTCGCTCATGCCTCTCTCCCCATTTTCATTTTTATGGTTGGGTGAATGCGGGCAGGCAGGCGCTGAAAACAGAAAAGGGCCGAAGCGTACGGCTTCGACCCCTTGATCCTCCAGCCTCGGGAAATGGCAAGGAGGAGTTCGCTGCGCTTATTGCCCGATTTTAACGAACAATCCAGCCCTTATAAAAATTCCGCAATGAATTCAGCGATTCTGACCGCACAGTATGGTTAATTTCCGCACTCTCAATAGACCGGAGCCGGCCTGTCCTTCGTCGAATCGGCAATCACGGCGTCCGGCGAGAGTTCCAGCACCCGGGCCAGCGCCTGCAGCAGCAGCGGGCGCTGAATGTCGTCCGCCGTCTCCAGCGCGTCCACCAGCGCCTTGGCCATTTGCACGGCGCTGACCTGATGGCCGTCCGGAATATCGAATTCCACGTCCGGCACGGCCTGCGCGGGCGAGGTTGCGGCCATCATCATCATGGCGAGGCTTGCCGCCCCGGCTTTCAGCATCGTCTTCAACGCACTCTCCCACTGCCGTTCTTTTCTTGCGCCAAGCTTTGCAATTTCCGGTCCAGTTTCGCTTTCTGCCGGTTTTTCAGAGCCTTGGCCGCCTGCCCCGCCTGCTGAGTTATTCCAGTTGTAAAGTTATCCGTCACAGTCCCGGTCCAGCCCCAGCAGGTGCCGCTTTTCCTCTGCCGAGAGGAAGTCCGCCGCCGCCACCTGCCGCCACAGTCGCTCCCGGTCCATCGCCAGCGCCGGGATGGCGTTGCGGCTGATGTCCAGGTGCAATCCTTCCCACCAGTGACCGAGGTAGGCCGACAGGCTGCTGGCGATCTTGCCCAGCAGCGGCAGCACGGTCAGCCGCCACAGCGCCCGGTTGGCCTCGCTGTAGTTGGCATAGGTGTTGTCGCCCGGCAGGCCCAGCAGCATGGGCGGCACGCCGAAGGCCAGCGCGATTTCCCGCGCCGCCGCGTTGCGCGCCTCGATGAAATCCAGCTCCGCCGGAGACAGGGACAGCGGCTGCCATTTCAGCCCGCCCTCCAGCAGCAGCGGCCGACCGGCGTTGGCCGCGCCCTGAAAGCCAGCTTCCATTTCCGCCTTCAGCCGGTCGAACTGGTCCTGTGTCAGGGTTGCGCCCTGTCCCGGCTCGAAAACCAGCGCGCCGCACGGCCGCGCCGCATTGTCCAGCAGCGCCTTGTTCCACCGCCCCGCCGCGTTGTGGGTTTCAATGGCCAGCTGCGCCGCCTCCAGCGGAGACAGGCCATAGTGATCGTCCAGCGGGTGAAAGGCGCGAATGTGCAGCAAGTCCCCCCGCCCCGTCACCGGATCAACGCCATAGCGCGTCACCACTCCGCCAACCGTGTGCCGATATTCCTGCGGCCAGCCCGTCGGCCCCGGCACCACCGTCACCCGCTCCGGGCGCAGCAGGTGCAGCTCCATCGGGCTGTCGTCCGGCCCCAGCACCACCTCCACATAGGCATTGCCCGAGAGCACCAGATGGCTCGCCAGCGCCTCGATGAACGCCGCCCCCGGCTGCCCCGGGTTCGGGCTGGCCAGCAATTGCAACGCCGGATGCCCGGCAGGCGAACTCACCCACGGGGCCGACGCCGCGCTTTCCGCCACCAGCCGCACCGCCCGCTGCGCGATGGTGTTGCGCAGATAGCTCTCCCGCACCTGCGCTTCATATCCCCTGACCGGCGAGCCCACCGGCCAGCCCGTCAGCACCGCCAGCGGCGCGCCTCCCCGTTTTGACGCGCCCCATTTCGACCCGCCCCGCGCAGACGCGCCCTTCCGCCGCCATGGCAGCAGTGAAAACTCCATGTCGCCCTCCGTCATGATCGTGCGATTTTCAGAATGAATTTTTCGAGATTTTCTTTTTTGTTTTGCAGGGGTCCATAGCCCCTGCACCCCCTTCGTTTCTCCGGTCGCGCTGTCCGGCGCATTCTGGGATTCTGGATTTATGATTTTTCGCGATATTCCTTTTTTGCAAGCCTGCCATCCCGCCACTCGCTGAGCGAAAATACAGGCTGCCGCCTTTATTGATTTTATTCCGTGCGCCATCCGGCAACCGCAACCCGAGCCGTTGCCGCCGCCCGTTTCAGATAAAATTTCCACCCACAGTGACAGCGCGAGCCGACAGTTTAATTTTCTCGACCGCACGCCGGCGAACCGAACAGCACACTGGATATCCCGGTGCGCGCCCCCGCCTCCTGGCACTCATCCTCTCGGCACTCAGGCACGTTGAGGTTTTCTCCGATCTGACTACATCAGATCCGCGCCGTTCATTCTTTTTATGCCTGCACTCGCCCACTGCCGGGTATTTCGCTCTGCGCGCACGCTGCTTCAGCGCCTTGAGGCCACGGCTCATTAACCCAGCACCGCACCGGACCAGCATCCATCTTCAAAGTGCCATGCCGGCAGCAGTGCAACTATGGCCTTCAGTCCTTGTGGCTCCGTGCCCTGTGCTCCGCGTTCTATGCCCCAGTGGCTGCGGCTTCGCACCCCCGTGCTCCCTGCCTCAGTGCCCTCTTGCAGTCGTGCAGCCGTGCGTTAAATCCCAGGCCCCGCCACCCAGCTCGCCATCCGTCCAGCCCGCCGGTATCAAAAATCGCCGTCCATCCAGCCCCCTCCATCACCCAACTCCCCGCCCCACAACTCATCGCCCCAAAAAAAATGGGCAAAGTGTGAAAGGTGCCACTTATACGATCGAATTATGTGTTCCGTTGATCCACCGCCTTGGGCGGCCACACCTGAAACTTCGGCTCCCATCGCCTCGCCCCGCCAACCAGCTCGCCAGCCGTCCAACTCGCCGGTGTCAAAAATCGCCATCCATCCAGCCCCCGTCCCCCCACAACTCATCGCCCGCAAAAAAATGGGCAAAGTGTCAAAGGTGCCACTTATACGATCGAATTATGTGTTCCGCTGATCCACCGCCTTGGGCCGCCACACCTGAAACCTCGGCTCCCATCGCCTCGCACGGGCAGCCACTCCCTTCCGCACGTCACATCATCGGCAAAGTGTCACCTAGGCCACTTATCAAACCGAATGATCTTACGTATTTATTCTCCGCCACCCCCGCCGCATGGCCGCATCAATCTCCACCGGCAGCCCCCATTCAAAACACCCGGCAAAGTGTCAAATCTGACACTTATGCGCCCGTATTACTCAGGCCCATCATTCACCCCCAATACGCGCCCCTTCAGGCAACGCCAGCAGCTCGGACAAGCACGGCCCATTAAATCAAAATGGGAGGTGCAGGAGGGGTCCTGAAAGTCTGTGCGCCTCCGCCCACGGGGCCCTCCTGCGAAAAACCTCACCCTCCAGTTTCCAAAAGCCCCCTTAAATCGCCCGCACGCGCGGCATGGGGCTCGTTGCCAGCATCAGCTCGGTCAGCGCCCACACCAGTGCGTCGGCGCGGTCGGGCGAGCGGCCCGGCCCCACGTATCCGCCGCCCGGCAGCAGGCCGCACAGTTCGTCTTCCAGCCTGGGCAGGCCGCCGGTGTGGTGCACCCGGCCCTGCTCGTAGAGGGCGGCCACCGGTTCGGCCCGGGCGGCCTTGCCCCGGCTGGCGCGCACCAGCTTGATCGGCGCGGGGCACCCGGCGGAGCGCAGCACCAGCGCCACCAGATCGCCGCCGTTGTTGGCCTCGGCAATGATGCGCTCGGCCTCGAAATCGCTGGCGGCGGCGGCGACTGCCCGCGCCCAGCCATCCGGGCTTGCGCCTTGCACCGAGCGGTCAGCCAGCACGTAGCCATGGCCGTCTGCCCCCAGCGCGGCGACGATGATCCCGCAGGCGTCTGCCTCCGGACCGCCGGTGACGGGCGGGTCCACCGCCACCACCACGCGGGCGTAGGGGCTGGCCGGCAGCGACGCCGCCTCCACCCGGTTGCGCTCGATCAGCTCCGGCGACCACAGCGCCCCTTCCACCGCCTCCACCATTTCGCCTTCCAGTTCCTGCCGCCCCAGCCGGGTGCCGCCGTAGGTGGCGGTCATTGCGTCCAGAAAACTTTGCGGCAGGTTGGCGCTATTGTCCCATGTGGCGCCGCGCGTCACCGCAACCCGCGGGTCTGCCAGCAGGCGGCGCACCAGCGGCACCGGGCGCGGCGTTGTCGTCACCAGCACGCGCGGGCGCGGACCCAGCCGCAGGCCCATTTCCAGATTGGCCCACACGGTTTCCGCATTGCGCCACTTGGCAGCTTCGTCGCACCAGGCGAAATGATGCTGGCTGCCACGCAGCTGCTCGGGCGCGTCGGCCGAGTACAGGTACGCCACGCTGCCGTTGCGCCACACCAGGCGACGCAGCGCGGGTTCGAACACCGGCTCCTCTCCCGGCGGCGCGATGGCGAGCAGGCCGGATTCCCCCTCCACCATCACCGCCCGCGCTTCCGCCAGCGTTGCCGCCACCAGTGCGATCCGCACCGGCCCGCCAGCGAATACCCCCGCGCCAGCACCCGCCTCCCGTGCATCTTCAGGGGCGGCATGTCTCTCGGAAGCCGTGCCCTCAAGGGCGTTCGACTGAACGGCACCTGCGTCAGGCCCGCTCTTCCCCCGTTCACCAGCCCCGCCAGCACCGGGTTCCGGGCAAGCCAAATTTAGTTCATCGGGATGCGAAAAACCTGCCTTCAAACCACGCGCCGCCAAGTCGCCGGAACCAGGATTTCCTGAGGTCAAACCTCCGGCCTCAGAACCAGTATCTCCAGCGCCCCAACCTTCCGCACCAGAATATCCAGCAAACTGTCGTAGGTGACACTCCTGTGTAGGAATTAGTCCGCCCGCCTGTATCCCGAACGGCCTTTCGGCCGGTGCGGAGCAGCCGTGGGTTGCCACGGTGCGCACCCATTCGGCGCCGGCGCGGGTCTTGCCGAATCCGCGCCCGGCCAGCACCAGCCACACCCTCCAGTCACCCGGCGGCGGCAATTGGCCCGGCCGCCCCCAGAACCGCCAGTCATGCAGCAGCCGCGCAGCACCGTCCGGCCCCAGCGCACGCCACAGCGCGAACCGATCCGCCTCCGGCAGTCGCGCCAGGCGCATGGCCAGCGACACGGCGTCAGCCCGGCCCGCCTGTGCGTAACCCTGATCCATTGTCTTGCCCCCGTTCGCATGGGTTGCAGAGTGTGATGTGCGCAGGAACAGGACGTCCCGCAGCTCTCGGAAATACAAAAACCGGGGCAGCCGATGGCCCTCACCGCTCGCCCCGCGCAAAGGCTGCTCTTCCCGTGCCGCCGCCTGCAAACACGCGGCAAAGTGTCAAAGCTGACACTCCTGTGCCTAATATTAAACCAGCGTGTTCGCGGCAGCCGGTTGCGCTGCGGAAATTCGTCCGGCTGGAATTGCTACCCGTCTTGCGTGCCCGGACCGCCCGCGCCGCATGCTGCCAGCATGCGCAGCCGCGCCTCGATCAGCGCGATGGGGTCGTCCCTGCCTTCGCTCCGATCCCCCGGCTTCTCTCCGGTTGCGGACGGCGCGGCCTGCGCCTCGCCCGTTGCGGCGCGGCCGTAGGTTTCCGGCCGTCTCGCCCGCAGCAGGAACATGGCGAGCGCATCGGAATACTGCCGCACCGAGCCGCAGGACTTGCCGCCGTAATAGACCTGCTTTTCCACCCCGTTCATTGCCCGGTCGAGCAGCGTTTCCTCCAGCGCATCCAGTGCCAGGTCCATGGCCTCTTTCCATGCCTTCGCGAATTCCGGGCATTTCTGCCGCTCCCGGTACACCCTCTGGGGAGACACGCCCGCCGCTCGCGCCGCCGCCCGCACCTGCCCCAGATCGGCCAGCGCCTCGAGGAACGCCGTGCGCACCCGGCTGGTCCAGAGCCGCACCGGTTGGCGCGGGCTTGCAAGGGGAGCCGGGGTCTCCTCCGGTGCGGAGCTGGTTGCCTCCGGCTTCAGGTCTTCCGGCTCCACCCCTGTCGGTTTCGCGGCGGATCTTGCCCTGATAGCTTTTAGGGCAGCTTTCGGGTCAGCTTTTGAGGCGGATTTCGGAGCTGCTTTTGGCGCTACCTTCGGGCGAGCTTTTGCTGCCTCATCCACCACCTCTTTCAGGGCTGCCTTCGGTGCAGCCTTGGGGCCAGCCTTTGCCCCTGCTCCCGCCCGGCCTGTGCTGGTTTTCGCCTTTGCCTTTGAGACGGGCGCTTCCACTCGCGTCTCGGCTTTCGGCCGGGCAGACGCCTGCCTGGTCTTGCGAAGTGCTGACGTCTGTTCGCCCATGGTGCCCCCCTCCTGCCTGTCATCCGCCTGCGCCCGCGCCGGGCAGCCGCCCCAAACGCATCAGGGCGGCTGGTCTGTCCTGACCGCCGCCCTGATGCCGACCCGGGCTCAGCCCGGAACACAATTTTCCACCGTGATTCGATTTGTACAAAGTATCGTGACGATAGTCAATAGGCTTTTTCCTATCTTGGGGCAAAAAAAGGGGAGCCGCCCGGCAGGCGGTAATGATCAGCCAGTCGATCGAGCGCCAGACACAGCACCAGCTTTCCGGCCCGCCGCGGCCAGCCGAGCGCCCGCTCTGCCGCATCCAGCCCGGTGCCTTCGCACACCACGCGCCACAGCACGTCTGCCAGCCCGTGGCCCAGGGCGGCCATGGCCTCGTGAATGCGCTGCCGTGCTGCGATCTGCCGTTCGGTCAGGTCCAGATGCTCGTGCGGGCCGCGCCGCACCCGGGATGCGGGCAGCATGTCCCACCCTTGGGTGACCTGCGGCGACAGGCTGGAAATATAATAGTCTTGCTGCAGGCGCTCCGCTGCGTCAGCCTGTCGGTCAGACAGGTGACGGTGGCGTTTCAGCCAGGCAAGCGGCGAGTCGTCTTGCGTAGCAAACGCCGCACCGGATTGCGATTTTTCGTGGCTGCTTCTCAGCTTAACTGTAGTTCTGACAGTCATACCGGCCTCCAGGATGGTCGTTTCACATCTTTACCGTGTTGACTCAACTACCGGACCGGGGCTTCTGTAGGACAGTAAAAAGTACCTTTGCGGTGGGGGAAAAAGTCGAATGCAAACGCGCATCCGCGAGGTTCGCAAGGCAAAAGGGCTGACCTTGGCGGAGGTCGCAGCCCGCTGCGCTCCACCGACCACGGCCCAGACCATCGGCCGGCTTGAAACCGGCACCCGCACGGTCTCCGTCGGCTGGCTCAACCGCATTGCCGAAGCTCTGGACGTGGATCCTTCCGAACTGGTCCACCTGCCTGACCGCCCGGACGTGCCGGTTGCAGCCATTCTCGGCGCGGCAGGCCCAGAGCGTCCGCGCCGCCCGATGATGCTCGCCGCGCCGCGGGTGCAACCCGATCTGATCGGCCTGACCGTCGAGGTGGCGCAGGGTGAGTACCGCGCCGGCGATGAGGTGTGGCTCACCCGCCTCGCCCCGCAGGATTACACCCTCGGTCTCAACAAGGATGTTCTCGTCCCCCTTCCCGGCGATGGCCCGGCGGGCAGGGGCAAGGCCACAGACCCCAGCAGCATCGGAACTGCCAGCACCGGGACCGCCGGCACCGGCAGCGAGGACACTGGCGGCCTCGTCTTCGGACGGTTGATGTCCGCCACGCCCGATGAGCTTCAAGTCGTACCGCTCACCTGGGCGGCTCAGCCCGTCACCCTGCCCACACCCGAATGGATGGCCGTCGTCTGCATTCTCATGCGCAAGCTTTAGAGCAGCTTTCGAGCAGGGTGGCACACCCTGCGCTGAACAAAAGGGCGATCAGCAAAGAGTTTAGAGCCGCGATCTGATGCAATCGGATTGGACAAGGCTCTAGAGCCCTTCCCAATCCATACGATGGAAAACGGATCGGGGCACATCAGCCCCTGCTTCGTCGCGCCCATGAACTTCATCGCGCCTGTGATCCCCGGATGACCTTCCCTGCCCGCCAGGTGATCCACCCTGCCCCGTTTCTGTTGCTCGGCGCGCTTCCGCTCCCTCTTTCATGCCCGCCACTGGCAAGCCTGAGGCGCCCCTCCCGTTGGCCACCCCTGTCCTTTCAGGTTCGACCCTGAAAGCTGACCAGACAGGGGCGGCACTGGGGGAGATCGGAAGCGATATTTGCACCGCAGAGGCAACATCGCAGGAAGCAACCGCCTAAAAACGCGTTCGGAAATGTTCTTGCGAGACAATCATTTTTTTTTGAGGAAACCGGACGCTGGAATATTGGATGCTGGGAAAACTGGCCTGCCCGAGCCCCAACTTGCCAGAGCCCCAGCTTGCCGAGGTTCTAGCCTGCCCGGAGCTCGAGTTTGCCAGAACCCCAGCTTGCCAGAGCCCAGGTCCGCAGCTCGCCAGTACCCAGACACCGGCCGGCACTCGCGATCCTTTTAATTCCCTGCCACCGGCCACTGTAATACTGGCACCCTGGTAATACTGGCACCTGGATTCCAGATCACCGACCACTGCACCAACGGTCATTTTTACTTGTAGCCAAATCGGCTACCGCCGCCTGAACACGAGACCCGCCATGATTGCCCCCGCAGCACTGGCTGCGGCGCTCACAGGCTGCTGGTCACTCACTGGCTGCGGATCCGTCGAGCCGCCCGATTGCCTGATCCGCTGGCCAGAGCCCCCCGAAGCCCGAAGCCCGCCAAGGCTCGAAGCCTCTGAAGCGCGGGCAATGAACCCGGCTCCAGCCCGGCACTGGGCCCTGAGAACCCAGACCCTAAGAAACCCGGCCTAAGAAACCCGGCCCTAAGAAACCCGGCCCCTAGGTTCGGAACTCCAAGGTTCAGAACCTCCAGTGTTCAGGATCCCCGTGTTGACCCCGAGCGCCTGCGGCTCCAGCCATTGGATTGCCCCCTTCAGGTGCGGATCCACCGGGATCAAGCCCCATGATCCCGTGGCCCGTCAACGCATCCTGCCCGTCGCAACCCACCTTCACTCAGCTTGCTTCAGGTCAGCTTTGCAGTTCAGATCAGGCCACTTTCCAACCCGCCGTTTTCCAATGCGCCTGTTCTAACCTGCCCTGTTGTGGTGTGCCGTTTTCCGGCCTGTTGTTTTTGATTTGCCGTTTTCCGGCATATCATCTTTTTGTCAGCACTGTTCTAGTCCGCCTTGTTCTCAGCTTACCGTCTTTCATGCCTGTCAGGGGAACCGCAATCGGGCGGCTCAGTTTTAGGATGCAGAAAACCGCCCTCCGCGGCAACGGTTCGATAGTCGTAGATCGCATGCCCAACCCTGAGCATGGCGCTGTTTTTCCTTTATCTTAAATGCTTTAGGTTGATTTCCCCCTGTCTGCTTCAAAATGGTCGAAGCCGTTACGGTCGCCGCCGTTCGGCGCACAAAGCTCACGGGCAGGCGCTGGACTGCTGGCAGCGCCCACGCGCCGCGCTAATGATTTTTCGCTAATCAAAAAGCGTCGTTAAGCGTGCCACGCACCAGTCGTGGGAACTTCATTCGAGGGGAGAGAACACCATGACGACTCGGCGTTTTGGAATACACCGGCGCAGTACCGCCAAGGCAGGCGGCCTTGGCCTCGCCTGCCTCCTGCTGGCGGCAACGCCCGCGCTCGGCGCGGCCCCCGAAACCTTCACCGCCCAGACCGCCCGCGCGCCCACCACGGCCCTGGCGATGAATGACGCGGCCGGGCCGCAGGCGTTCACCACCGTCCTGCCGGAGGCGCAGAGGTGCCCGCAGGCGGCGGACCGGCCCATGCCTCCGGCCGAAGGCGCGGCCACCGGTGCGAAGGAAAGCCCCTGCCTCGGCCGGCTGACCGACAAGCTGCTGGGTCTGGCGGCGCGCAAGGCAGGCCAGTTCCTCTCCGTGCCGGTTCTGGTGTTCTGATCCGCGCCAGCGCCTGGTCAGGCTTGCTGCATCAAATACTGCTGCCACCCCGTCAGCGGTAACGCCGCGTTACGCGCTTCCACCAGCGCCAGCCGATGATGCCGGCAATGATCGCCAGGATCAGCACGATTACCAGCACCACCGCCACGCCGCCCAGAATGGCGGCCAGCGTGTCCCAGAATCCGAAGGTGGCAACCAGCGCCACCAGCACGAGAAACAGCAGCAAGGGCATGTGAGCACGTGTCCCTGTTGGAAAGACGGTTCACATCCTTAACGGATAAAAGCGGTTCAGGCTCCCCGATCCGTCAGGCCCGCTGGCGCAGGGCGCTGTCGCTCACGAACGGGTTGCTCCGCCGCTCCTGCCCGAAGGTGGACATGGGGCCATGGCCGGGCACGAAATGCACGTCATCGCCCAGCGGCCACAGCCGCGTGGTGATGGCGTTCACCAGATCCTCGAGGTTGCCCTTGGGAAAATCGGTGCGGCCGATCGAGCCCTGGAATAGCACGTCCCCCACGAACGCCAGCTTCACGCCCTCGTGGTAGAAGATCACGTGGCCCGGCGTGTGGCCGGGGCAGTGGCGCACCTGAAACGTCTGCTCGCCCACCGTCACGGTGTCGTTGTCGTGCAGCCAGCGGTCCGGCACGAAGCTGCGCGCGGGCGGGAAGCCGTAGGACTTCGCCTGGTGCTCCAGCCCCTCGATCCAGAACAGGTCGTCCTCGTGCGGCCCCTCGATGGGCACGCCCAGCTTTTCCGCCAGTTCCGCCGTCACGCCGCAGTGGTCGAGGTGCCCGTGGGTCACCAGCAGCTTCTCGATCTGAACGCCATGCTGCTCGGCCGCCGCCAGCAGCTGGTCGATATCCCCGCCCGCGTCGATGAACGCGCCGCGCATGGTCCTGGTGCACCAGACGAGGCTGCAGTTCTGCTGGAACGGAGTGACCGGAACGATGGTCACCTGAATGGGCGGTGTCGGCCGTGAAGTGTCTTGCGTGCTCATACCCCAAGAGGTGCCCTCGCCAGGTGCCTCTGTCAACGGGGGGCCCGTCATGCCGCGCACGGCCTGATGAACCCGCCAAAGAAAAGGGCCGCACCCGTTTATCCACGCGCACGGCCCTTGTCTTACCAATGGGGCGCAGGGGTCCAGGACCCCTGCAAAAACCCTTGAAAACCGGATGATCAATCCAGCAGGTGCTTCTTCCAGAACATCAGGCTCGACCAGAACTGGGCGTCCAGGTTGTCCTTCTTCTTGAACTGGTGGCCTTCGTCCTTCGCCAGGAAGTGCCACGCCTCGCCGCCGTTGCGGCGCACGGCCTGCACGATCTGGTCCGCTTCGGACGCCGGCACGCGCGGGTCGTTCGCGCCGGTCACCACCATCAGCGGCACCTTGATCTTGTCGACGTTGGTCAGCGGCGAGATCTTCTCCAGGTGCGCCTTCATCTTCGGGTCGCGCTCGTCGCCGTATTCCACGCGGCGCAGGTCGCGGCGGTAGCCCTGGGTATTGTTGAGGAAGGTCACGAAGTGGGAAATGCCCACCACTTCCAAACCCGCCCGCACCTTGTCGGAATAGTGGGTCAGCGCCGCCAGCGTCATGTAGCCGCCGTAGGAGCGGCCCGTAATGCCGAAGCGGTCCTTGTCCAGCTGCGGGTCCTTGGCCAGCGCGTCGAGGAACGCGCCGATGTCCTTCACCGAATCCTCCCGCTTGAAGCCGTTGTCCAGCGTCAGGAAGGTCTTGCCGTAGCCTTCAGAGCCGCGCACGTTCGGGAAGAACATGGCGATGCCCATCTGGTTGACGAGGTAGTTGTAGTTGCCCTGGAATTCGGGGCGGATCTGCCCTTCCGGCCCGCCGTGGATGTGGATGATCATCGGGCGCTTGCCGGGGAATTTCGCAGGGTCCGGCCGGTAGAGGAAGCCGGAGACCTCCAGCCCGTCGAAGCTCTTGATGGAGACCAGCTCGGGCTCCACGTAGGCGCTGGTGTCAACCCCGCCGGTCTCGCTCGCGGTCCAGCGCTTCACCTCCAGCGTCTGCGGGTTCACCGAGAACACGTCGCCCGGCGTCTTGGCGGAGGAGAAGGAGAAGCCCACCTCCCCGGTGCTGGAAATCTTCAGATTCGAGATCACGCCCTGCGGCAGCTCCGGCGAAACCGGGGCGATGCGGCGCACCAGATTGTGGATGACGAGGCGCGAGCTGCCCGCCTCGTTGATGGTGTAAGCGAGGAACGAGCCGTCCGGGGCAATGCCGAAGTCTTCCACGTCCCACTTGTCGTTGTTGGAAACGCGGGTGGTCTTGCCGGTCTTGGGGTCCAGCCGGGCCAGGGTGCGGAATTCGCCCTCGGCATCGGTGGTGACATAAATGGTGCCGTCCGGCGCGAAGCGGGCATCACCGTAGGAGACCATGCCTTTCGGCGTGACCTGCCGCATCTTGCCGGAGGCGATGTCGAGCAGGTGGACCTCGCTCTGGTTCACGGAGATATACTTCAGCACCAGCGCGCTCTTGCCGTCGGCCGAAACGTCGGCCGGACGCCAGCCGCCACCCTGAAGCCGGGCCACCAGCGTGTCGGTCTTCGGGTCGCGCGGGTCGATCACGTAAAGGTCGTTGTCCTGCCCCGTGCGGCGGGTGGAGGTGTAGAGGAAGCGCGAGCCGTCCTTGAACCAGGTCGGGCTGCCGTTGCGGCTCTTGCCGTCGGTCAGCAGCACGGCGCGGGCGGCACCGGGGTCGAGGCGATAGAGCTGGAAGAACTCGTCGCCCTGCCGGTCCTGCGAGAATACCATCATGCCGTTGCCCTTGGGGGCGAAGGAGGCGTTCACCACCGGCTCGCCGCCGAAGGTGATCTGCTTGCGCGCCGCACCGGGCGCGGCCACTTCGTGCAGGTGCGGCACGTTGCCGAAGCGGGTGTACATCAGCGCCCCGCCGGTGGCCGGGTTCCAGCCGAGGAAGGTCGCGCTGCGGTAGTCCAGATAAGCCTGCGTCTCGGCCTTCAGCTCGGCCGGAATGTTCGGCAGCCCGTCCGCCACCACGCCCGCCGGGTAATCGGCATGGGCGGAGCCGGCCGCCAGCATCAACGCGGCCGCTGCAAAAATCTGTTTCATGGTAAACCCCCAGATGCACTTACTCCCGGCCCGGCGCTTCCACGCCCTGCCGGCATCCCTCCATTATGCGTCAGCCCGGCCACGCTTCGCCCTGTTGTGAGACAAACGCCCCGTCACATCAGATGAATTGTTTCAGCTGTGACTTGTGAGGTTTGTAACAGGGGCATTAGTGTCGCACGGTAACGTTCATGTTCAGTTCATGTCCCCGGCGTGGTCGCGCGTTGGGGAAACTGGGGGTTTAAAGATGAAATACCGCGCCTCGCTCCTGGCCCTTGCCCTTCTGGCGGCCGCCACCCCGGCTGTTGCTGCCGACAAGGCCCCGAAGGTCGAAAAGGCCGCAGAGAAGCCCGTCTCCGAACCCAAGGTGTTCGTGACCGAGCACAGCGGCCGCTTCAACGGTCAGGACGTCCGCTACAAGGCCATTGCCGGTGAGACCTACCTGTACGACGAGGATGAGAATCCCCGCGCGGCCATCTTCTCCACCAGCTACATCCGCCAGGGCGTGAAGGATACCTCCACCCGCCCGGTCATCTTCATCTTCAACGGCGGCCCGGGCTCGTCCTCGCTGTGGCTGCACATGGGCGCGTTCGGCCCGAAGCGTCTGGTCCTGCCGTCCGACGCCAAGGACGACGGTGCCGCGCCGTACAAGATCGTCGATAACGACAAGACCCTGCTCGACATCGCCGACATGGTGTTCATCGACCCCGTCGGCACCGGCTTCAGCCGCGCCATCGGCAAGGGCGAAGGCAAGGATTACTGGGGCGTCGATCAGGACGCCGAGAGCATCGCCAAGTTCATCCGCCAGTGGACCACCCAGCACAAGCGCTGGAATTCGCCCAAGTACGTGGCGGGTGAAAGCTACGGCACCACCCGCGCCGCCAAGCTGGCCGAGGTGCTGGAAGGCGGCTTCAACGGCTACGGCCTGAACGGCGTCATGCTGATCTCGGCCATTCTGGACTTCTCGACCGCCCGCTTCCAGACCGGCAACGAGCTGCCCTACATCGGCTTCCTGCCGACCTACGCCGCCACCCACTGGTATCACGCCAGGCTGGGCGAGCAGGGCATAAGCGTCGAGCAACACGTCGAGCGGGCTCGCCAGTTCGCGGTCAACGAATATGCGCCGGCCCTCCTGAAGGGCGACCGCATCTCGCCTGAGGAGAAGGCCCGCGTCCGCAAGACGCTGGCGGAGCTGACCGGCCTGTCCGAGCAGTATCTCGACCAGACCAACCTGCGCATCAACGCTCACCGCTTCATGAAGCAGTACGGGCGTGATCGCGGCCACACCGTCGGCCGTTTCGACAGCCGCTACACCGGCATCGATCAGGATGCGGCGGGCGAGACCTTCGACAACGATCCCTCCGGCTACGCCATCGCCCCCAGCTACACCGCGGCGTTCAACCACTACATCGCGGACTCGCTGAAGGTCGATCTGGGTGCGCGCGAGTTCAAGACGCTGTCGGGCGAACCCGGCCGCAACTGGGACTGGGCCGGCAAGAAGCGCGGCGGCTACATCAACGTGAACGTGGCCGAAGGTCTGGGTCAGGCCATGCGCGAGAACAAGGACCTGCGCGTCCTCCTCGCCAGCGGCTACTACGATCTGGCCACGCCGTTCTTCGCGGCGGAGACCACCCTCGCCGCCAACGGGCTGGTGAAGGATCGCGTGTCCTACACCTACTACGAGGCCGGTCACATGATGTATCTGCACCACCCGTCGTTCGACAAGCTGATGCAGGATGTCCGCAACTTTGTGGTCGCCGGCCGCAAGTAAGCCGGACCACACGCAAGCTTACCCTGCTGCCGGACTCCCTGAGTCTGGTCGCCAGCCCCCGGAGTCCCTCGCTCCGGGGGCTTTTCGTTTCGGCGAACGTCGGCGAACCGTTGTGTTGCCGCGACGCCACGTTTTAACTGTTGCTCAAATACAACGTCATGCCATCGAACTGTAACAATTCCACCCACCCCCTGTTGCCCAGCCGCAACGTCCGGGAGTAGGGAGGCGGCCCCCGATAGTTTCCAGTCTGAAGGAAAAATAAAATGAAGAAGGCACTTGTTGCTTCGCTCGTCGCGATGACCGTTGCTACCCCGGCTCTGGCCGCTGACTTCACCGGCTTCCGCGTTGCTGGCACCGTTGGCCTGGCTGACGAGAACTTCCTGGGCGACGACGCTTTCACCTACGGCGTGAACGTTGGCTACGACCGCGCTTACGGCAACCTGATCGCCGGCGTCACCGCCGAGTTCCAGGAAAGCGGCGAGACCGGCTACGGCCGTGACCTGTCGGTTGCTGCTCGTCTGGGCACCAAGGTGACCGACACCGCAATGGTTTACGGTCTGGTTGGCTACACCAACCAGGGCACCGAAGGCTACGCTGGCAAGCTGGACGGCGTCCGTCTCGGCCTGGGCGCTGAAGTTGCTTTCAACGAGCAGCTGTTCGCCAACGTCGAGTACCGCTACTCGAACTACGAGCGTGGCGCTGAGCTGCACCAGACCCTGGTCGGCCTGGGCGTTCGCTTCTAAGCCTTGCGCTGAAAAGCATCAGGCCTCGGCCTGAACGGAAGGGCGGCTCCTCGGGGCCGCCCTTTTCGATTCCATCCGTCAGAACCTATCTTTTCAGCGGTGTTTTCCGGCCCTGCCCGCCCCCCGCGTTGCCACCCCCGCGAAACTCGATATCCTTTCCAAAAATTCGGCAGAAAACCGCGCCGGACATTCTGGGGAGACAGTATCGTGGCAGACACTTCATCCGGTGCGCAGCTCAGCGCGCCCAAGGCGGCCCTGATCACCGCCGCCGTTCTCGTCGTCGTGGCGATCCTGATCGGGATCTACATGCTTCTCGACATCACGCCGTTGTTCGCCGGCTTCCTGTTCGCCCTCTACTGGGCCGGGATCAAGCACACGGATTTCAAGGAATTCGCGCCCGCCCTCGTCGGCGGCCTCGGCGGTCTGGCACTGGCGGCCGGTCTGCACCACCTGCCGCAGCTGTACGGCAACGCCGGCCTCGCGGCCGCGCTGGTGGTGGTGGTTCTGGCCATCTATGCCCAGATCCGCAACTCCGTGCCCCTGCTGGTCAACGCCTCCTTCATGCTCTACCTGACCGTCGGCACCATTCCCGCCGTCGGCGCGCAGGAAGACTACCCCGGCATGGCGTTCGCCCTCATCGTCGGCGCGGCCTATTGCGGCGGTCTGGTCTGGCTCATGGGCCGGCTCGCCGGTGCAAAGGCGCAAACCGCCGCCCCGCAGACGGACACCAGCCTCGGCTGACCTCAATCCTGAGGCGCAAGAGCAACTTTCGAGCAGGGCGCATGCCCTGCGATTAAGAAAGTGCGACCAAACAATAATTTAGAGCTACGATTAGTGCAGGCAGATCGTAGCTCTAAGCCTGACACACCGTCATTCTTGCGCCTTTTCTTGCACCTCACCGGGCGGCGCGCTATCCGGCCCGCATGCTGCCGCTCGAACCCCTTCAGCCCTTTGCGCTCTTCGAGGACGCCCGAGGCCCCCTGTCCTCGTCCTCCCCTGCTGCGCCCGCGCGCCTGCTGACCACGCTGGTGCAGGCCGTCACGGTCAGCGCGCCCGAGGAGCTCGAGCCCGCGCTGGAGGCCGTTCGCGCCGCGCTGCGCGCCGGGCTCCATGTGGGCGGCTGGCTGTCCTATGAAGCCGGTCTGCTGTTCGAGCCGCGCCTCACCTCCCTCTACCGCGCCCCCGAAGGCGAGCCGCTGGCATGGTTCGGCCTGTTCCGGGAGTGCCGCCTGATCGATTCCGCCGAGGCTGAGCAGTTCTGGCGCGGCCAGCCCCTCGCCCCGCCGTCGCCCCCTGCCGCGCCCCGCATCGATGAGACAACCCATGCCCGCGCCTGTCGCCGCGTGAAGGAGTACATCGAGGCCGGAGACGTCTATCAGATCAACCTCACCTTTCCGGCCGATGTCTCGTTCGAAGGCTCGCCGCTGGCGCTCTACCGCCGCCTGCGCGAGGCCCAGCGCCCGCCCCACGCCGCCTGCGTCTGGACCGGAAACCGCTGGCTCCTCTCCCTCTCGCCCGAGCTGTTCTTCCAGCTTGAGAACGGCCGCCTTACCGCCCGCCCGATGAAGGGCACCGCGCCCCGCCGTGCCGCCAGCGCGGAAGACACCGCCGCTGCCGAGGCGCTGGCGCAGGACGAGAAGAACCGGGCCGAGAACCTGATGATCGTTGATCTGCTGCGCAACGACCTCTCCCGCGTCGCCACCCCCGGCAGCGTCCGGGTGCCGTCCCTGTTCGCGGTCGAGACCTACCCGACGCTGCACCAGCTCACCTCCACCGTCGAGGCAGACCTCAGCGCCGGGCTGGACGCCATTGATGTCATCCGCCGCCTGTTTCCCTGCGGCTCCATCACTGGCGCGCCCAAGATCCGCGCCATGGAGATCATCCGCGAGCTGGAGCCCCACCCGCGCGGGGTCTACACCGGCAGCATCGGCTGGATCGCCCCCGGAACGCCGGAAAAGCCCGGCGACGCCTGCTTCAACGTCGCCATCCGCACGCTGCTGGTGGACTTTCCCGGAGCCGCCCGGCTCGGCCTCGGCAGCGGCATCGTTGCCGACAGCACCCCCGCCGCCGAATGGCAGGAGTGCCTGCTGAAAGGCCGCTTCCTCACCGCCAACCAGCCCCCGTTCGACCTGATCGAAACTCTCGCATGGCATCCCGTCAATGGGCACCCGGATTCCGGCTACGCCCGGCTCGATCGCCACCTCGCCCGCCTCGAACAGTCCGCCCGTTACTGGGGCTTCGCAGCCCAGCCCGACACATGGCGGCAGGCGCTCGCCGACACCGCCGCCCACTTCATCCGCCCCATGCGCGTGCGCCTGCTGGCCGCCCGCCTCGGCGGCTGCGCGGTGCAGGCCGCGCCCCTGCCTCCCGGCCCCTCCGGCCCGGTCAAAGTCGTGCTGGCCGATCTGGCAACCGACCCCCTCGACCCCTTCCGCCAGCACAAGACCACCCACCGCAAGGCGCTCGACGACACCCGCGCAAGGCTTGCCGCCCGCACCGGCTGCTTCGACGTGCTGTTCCTCAACACCCGCGGCGAACTCACCGAAGGCTCGTTCACCAACATCTTCCTCGAGCGCGACGGCGAACTGCTCACACCGCCCCTCGCCTCCGGCCTGCTCCCCGGCGTGCTGCGCGCCGAACTGCTGGAAACCGGCCGCGCCCGCGAAGCCGTGCTCACCCCGGAAGACCTGCGCACCGGCCGCCTCTTCCTCGGCAACAGCCTGCGCGGCCTCATGGCCGCTGAGGTGGATTCGGTTTGAAATTTTCAGGATTCTGCGGGGGTCTATAACCCCCGCGCCCCGTTTGTTTTTCAGGCCGTGTTTCAGGTGCGAACTGACGACACCCCATCGCGAAGCCATGCCCACCGGACGCGCTGCGCCTGATTGGGGGAGAATGCGCCTGCTCCGCAAATAAAACGGCCGCACCCCGGTTCCTGACGCGAGCATTCTGCCCTGCCCCCTCGCATCGACGGTCCAATTTCGTTGAATAATTTTAAGGAGCATTCACCCCTGTGCGCTGCCCAGCACAGAGTCTGAGAGGTCCAGAGCCTGAGTGAGCCCGAGCTTTAGCGCCATAGAGGCCCGGCCCCGCTCCCGGCACCGGTCCGCCCCAGTTCAAACCCAAGCTACAGCCCCAAACCCGACTACAGGCCCAGCCCCTTCCTCCAGCGTCATTGCAACGCCGCTTCCCACAAAGATTTGAATGATTTTAAGGAGCACTCTTCCCGGCTGACCCGGCACGCACGGATAACGCGGCCGCATCAATCAAAGAAACGGAAGGCTCCAGAAACACCCCCGCAAAACGAAGGGGGCGTGGGGGTTATAGACCCCCACAAAACCCAGCCGAAGGCTTACAGCCCCGCCCCCTCAAGCTTGCTTGAAAAATCGCCACTGCGTCACGGCGAACAGCAGCACGCCGACCGTTGCCAGCACGATGGTGAAGCCGAGCGGGCCGATGAAGGTCATGGCGACGCCGCCGGTTGAAGGGCCGATGAGCGCGCCGCCCTGATAGGCCAGCAGGAAGCCGGTGTTGGCACGGATCACGTCCTCGCCTTCGAACTTCTCGCCGAGCAGGGTCAGGCCGAGGGAGTAGAAGCCGAGCACGCCGCCGCCCAGCAGGAAGGCCCAGAACAGGGCGATGGTCGGCTGCATGGTCACGAACGAGAGCGCGACGACGCTGACGATGGTCAGCAGCGCCACGATGCTGAGCATGCGGCCCTTGCTCCAGCGGTCGGCCAGCCAGCCGAAGGGGTATTGCAGCAGGATGCCGCCCAGCAGCAGGGCCGAGTAGGCCTGCAGCGAGGTCGAGGTGCCCCAGCCGAGGTCGAGGCCATAGATCACGAACAGGCCGAAGCAGAGGCTCTCGGTGAGACCCGCGGCAGCGGCGGCCAGCGTCACGATCTTGGCGCGGCGCAGCACCGGCCATGGGTTGCGAATGGATTCAAGCGCGATGGGCGGCGCGTACTTGCGGGCGATGATGAGCGGCAGCGCCGCGCCCAGCAGGAAAATGATGCCCGCGATGATGATCGGCCAGCCGTCCGCCCCCACCGCGTCGATGGTTATGGGGCCGATGGCAAAGCCGATGAAGAACGCCGAGGCGTAGAAGGCAACCACCCGCCCGCGTATGTGCGGCGGGGCGGCAAGGTTGACCCAGCTTTCGCCCAGCAGCCACGGCATGGTCAGGCCCAGCGCCGCGACCAGCCTGAGGCCAATCCACGCCCACACGTAGGGCAGCAGCTGCATGCCGACCAGCGCCGCCACGCCCACGGCGCAGCCGCCCGCCATCATGACGGTGGGATTGACGCGCGGCACCCGCGCCACCAGCGGCAGCATGATGAGCAGCGCCAGCGCCGTCATGGCGGCGGAGAGGCCCACTTCCCATGAATCCGCGCCCCAGTCCTTGAAGCGCAGGGCCGTCAGCGGAGCCAGAATGCCCAGGCTCGCACCAATGCACCCCATGTGAAGAATGATGGCGACCAGCCCCGGCAGGGGATTGCGCACAGGCAGGGTTGCCTGCTCGGCAAGCTCGGCGCGTACGGGCATTCAGTTACTCCGCAAATTACAGACGGCGCTGCCTTGCCAGAAACGGTTCGGCCGGTCGAGCCTTCCGCCGATCGGTGGCCTTATGGTCAAGACAAGAAGCCGCATTTCGTTCCCCCGGTTGAACATGGAAGCCTGCCTCCGCAACGGGCGGAGCAGGACGGGGGGAAGGCCGGTACAATAGACGATGACGGGCGTTATCGCAATCTGTGGTATACTTTCAGTATCCGGGCCGCACGTGACAGGAGACCAGACGCATGATCGAACTGCTCATCCCCCAGCGCCGCCGCAGCCTTGGCGGCGGCCTCGAGGTTGGCCGCGTGCTGCCCTTCGCCAAACGGCGAATGGTCGGCCCCTTCGTGTTCTTCGATCACATGGGCCCGGTCGATCTGGCCCCCGGCATCCCGCGTGAGGTCGACGTGCGCCCGCACCCGCACATCGGCCTGTCCACGGTCACCTACCTGTTCTCCGGCGAGATGGTGCACCGGGACAGCGTCGGCTCGGAAATGTCCATCCGTCCCGCCGAGGTGAACTGGATGACCGCCGGCAGCGGCATCACCCATTCCGAGCGGTTCGAGAAGGCACGGAGCCAGGGGGATCACCTGCACGGCATTCAGGCCTGGGTCGCCTTGCCGACCGAGTTCGAGGAGACCGAGCCCGGCTTCTCCCACCATGAGGGCGCGGACCTGCCCCAGTGGCAGGAGGGCGGCGTGCACGGCCGCCTCATCGCGGGCAGCGCCTATGGGCTGACGGCGGGCGTCAAGACCCACTCCCCGCTGTTCTACGCCCACCTCGATCTGGCGGCGGGCGCGGTGGCCGAGCTTCCCCCCGGCCATCCCGAGCGCGCGCTGTACGTCGTCTCCGGGGCCATCGAGCTTGAGGGCACCCGGTACGAAGCCGGTCAGATGCTGGTCGTTGCACCCGGCGCGTCCCGCTTCACGGCGCCGGAGCCGGCCATCGTCATGGTGCTGGGCGGAGAACCGGTCGGCCCCCGCTTCCTGTTCTGGAACTTCGTCTCATCCTCGCAGGAACGGCTGGAGCAGGCGAAGGCGGACTGGCGCGCGGGCCGCATGAAACTGCCGGATCTCGACAATCAGGAGTTCATCCCCCTGCCGGAGGAGCCCGCGCCCCAGCCCAACCCCATGTCGTGACGGCCGACACCCTGACTAACGCCTACCGCCCTGACGGACGCCTACCGGTTTGACTGCGCCGTGCGGGGACGACGGGTATCCAGATCAAAGTCGTCCCCTGCGCTCAGCACGTGCAGGCGCACGTCGAACATGGTCAGCGCCCGTTCGGGTTCGGCCTCGGTGATGTTGGAGTGGGAGACGCCTGCGCCATCCACCACGTAGACCGCGCCGCTGCCGATCACGCGCATGCGCTCGTCCTCGACCACCACGGCAGTGTCCTCGTCGATGCCGATGCCCAGCACCCGCGGGTTATGCGCCACCGCCCCCAGCAAGCGGCCCATGCGCCCCCGCTCGGCGAAGTGCTGATCGATGACGGCGTTGCGCACCAGACCCAGGCCCGGGGCCATGTGCAGGTCGCCGATGCGGTGGGATTCCCGGCTGCTGCCCTTCACCAGCATGGTGTCGCTCATCACTGAGGCCCCGGCGGAGGTGCCCGCGATCACCCCGCCGTTCCGGTAGATTTCCCGCACCCGCTGCTCGATCGGGGTGTCGCCGATCTGGCTGCTGATGCGAAGCTGGTCCCCGCCAGTGAAGAACACGCCAACCGCCCCGTCGAACAGGCGCAGCTTCTCCTCGCTCAGCAGTTCGCTGCGGTCCTGAACGTACAGCTCCGCCAGATCGGTAACGCCGAAGCGCTCGAAGGCCTTCTGGTACGCATCGAAATACCCCTCGGGCTGGTGGGAGGCGATGGTGGCGACAACCAGTCTGCCGCCCTCCACCAGCCGCGCCACTTCCCCAAGAATGAGGCAGTCGCCTTCCTTGTCCTCGCCGCCGCCGATGATCACCAGCGTGCCGCCGCGGGACCCGCGCGCCTTGTCCGTCATGTCTCGCCCCAATAACTAACCGTGCCGCAAGGCCAGTGGACTGTCAGCCGTCTCGGTCACGCGTGCACCCGCTCCGGGGCGAAAGGCCAGCATTCTCCGCCACATGGCTTCCACGTCCGTCGGGGTCAGCACCACGAGGTCGCCGCTTTGCGCCATGCCGAGGCACAGGTCGGCCGCCGGATCCTCGTCCAGAACGCAATGGATGCGCTCGGGCGGGAAGCCGGCTGCCAGCGCCCCTTCCCTCAGCAGCTGCACGATCTCGCCCGGTGCGCGTCCCCGGCGGGCCGGGTCCTCGCGGAACACGATCTCGTCGAAGACCGAGGCCGCAATCGCGCCCATGTCGCGCATGTCCTGATCCCGGCGGTCGCCCGGAATGTTCACCATGCCAATGGTGCGCCGGTACTGCGGACGCAGGCGCTTCACCACGTCCCCCAGCGCCTTCAGTCCGGCGGGGTTGTGGGCATAGTCCAGAATGACCCGGAAGCCGTGGCCGTCATAAACGTTGAGGCGGCCGGGGCTTTGCTGGAACGAGGTGGAGAAGCTGGCCAGCGCCGCGCGAATGACCAGCATCGGCACGCCGTTGGCAAAGGTCATGGCCGCCGCCGCCATGGCGTTCTGGATGTTGAACTCCGCTGCGCCGCCCAGCGTTGCCGGAATGGCGCCCGCCGTGATCAGCGGCAGCCGCTCCCGGTCCTCGTGGATGACGATATCACCGCCATTCGGCCCCGGCTCGCGGGTGACGGCCAGTCCGCCCGCCCGCACGTGCTCGCGGACGAAGTCGGGCGCCTCATCGATGCTCTTTATGGTGAAGTAGACAATGCGGCCGCCGGCGCGCCGCGCCATGCGGGCGGTCAGCGGATCGTCGGCGTTCAAAATGCTGAAGCCGCCGCGATGCACGGTCTCCACCACCACGGACTTCACCCACGCCAGATCCTCGATGGTATCGATGCCCTTGAGGCCGAGGTGATCCGCCTCCACGTTCAGCACCGCGCCCACGTCGCACCGGTCGAACGCCAGCCCTTCGCGTAGAATGCCGCCGCGCGCCGTCTCCAGCACCGCCGCCTCCACCCGCGGGTCGCGCAGGATCATGCGTGCGCTCTTCGGCCCGCTCGCATCCCATTTGCCGATCAGCTCGTCGTTCACATAGACGCCGCTGGTCGTGGTGTAGCCCACCTTGAGGCCGGACTTGCGCAGGATATGCGCCACCATGCGCACCGTGGTCGACTTGCCGTTGGTCCCGGTCACCGCGAACACCGGCACGCGGGCAGGCGTCCCGCGCGGGAACAGCATGTCCATCACCGGACGGGCCACGTTGCGCGACCGCCCTTCGGACGGCTCCAGATGCATGCGGAAGCCCGGCGCGGCGTTCACTTCCACAATGCCGCCGTCGGTTTCATGGACGGAGCAGGCGATGTCCGCCGCAATGAAATCGATGCCCGCCACATCCAGCCCGATGATCTGCGCCGCGCGCTGGGCGATGGCCGCGTTGTCCGGATGGATGGCGTCGGTCCGGTCGATCGCCGTGCCGCCGGTCGACATGTTTCCGGTCGCCCGCAGGCGCACCACGATGCCGGCGGCGGGAACGCTCTCGAGCGTCAGGCCCGCGCGGCCCACCATGTCGAGCACATGATCGTCGATCTTGATGCGGGTCATGACCTTCTCGTGACCCTCGCCGCGCCGCGGATCGGTGTTCACGATGTCGATCAGCTCCCGGATGGTGTGCTTGCCGTCGCCCACCACCTGCGCCGGAACCCGCTCGGCCACCGCCACGACCTGCCCGTTCACCACGAGGATGCGATAGTCCCGGCCCTGCCAGAACTGCTCCACGATGATGTGCCGGCCGTGCTTGCGCGCCTGGTCGAAACCGAAGGCCAGCTGCTCTGCCGTCATGATGCCGAGCGTCACGCCGCGCCCGTGGTTGCCGTCCAGCGGTTTGGTGACGACCGGGAAGCCGATCCGCCGCGCCGCTTCATTCGCTTCCTCCAGCGTCGTGACCAGCCTGCCCTGCGGCACCGGCAGTCCGGCGTCGTCCAGCAGTTTCTTGGTCAGGTCTTTATCGCCGGCGATGTCCACGCCGATGAACGAGGTATTGCCCGTGATGCTGGCGCGAATGCGCCGCTGGTGCTTGCCGTGGCCGAGCTGGATCAGGCTGGCCTCGTTCAGCCGCAGCACCGGAATATCCCGCCGCTCCGCCTCGTGCACCAGGGCCTGTGTGGTCGGCCCCAGCGCGGTGCGGTCATGCAGCCGCTGCAGCGCCTTCAACGCGGTTTCCAGATCGAACGGCCCGTCCGCCAGCCCGTCATCGGCGTCGGTGATCTGGCCCAGCCCCACAATACCCTGATATTCGGCGGGCAGAAGGCTGTTGATAAGCTTCAGGGCAATGCGCCCTGCCAGCAGGCCCACACGGGCCTCCTCATATTGGAACATCACGTTGTAGACGCCGGGCAGCCCCTTGACCGAACGGGTCTTGCCGCGCGTCGTGCGGGCGCCTACCCGGCACTGCAATTCCAGCGCCACGTGCTCGGCCACATGGCCAAGCCAGGTGCCTTCTTCCATCCGGCGGGCAAAGCCGCCGGGCTCGCCGTAGCTGCATCCATGCTCGGCCAGCCCCGGCAGCATGGCCAGAAGCGTGCGGTTGAAACCGGGCAGCGTGTTGGAGGGCCGGGCTTCCAGCGCGCCCAGATCCAGCATGATGCGGATCATGGGCAGATCACCGAAAATATGGGGGCCTGTATAGACCCCCGTTTCAATCACCCGAATACGCTCGGATACCATCGTGGATCGCTGAGACATCTGGAGCGTGGTCATTTGCACGCCTCCTGACAGGACAGCAGGCGAATATTCAGCAGAACATGCACAAGCACGGAGCGCGTACCTTCACCGAATTTTTGCCCTCCTCCCGATTGAGGAGGACATTAGTCATGTTCAAACGAGCTTCCCTGATTCCTGTTCCGGAAGCGTGAGCGAGACGCAGCCATTCTGTCTCAAGCCAGCCAAACCGGCCTTTTGCGCGCAAGCGCCCGGTGAATAATCGCCACGCTCTCGAATTTCCGCGCCAATGGTCTAAGAATGAGATTCAGCTTTGTGTTGCAGCCGCTTGGAGGATCGTTTTCCCCATGGATGATTTGTTCAGCCGTCTCGCTGTTGCCCTTGCCATCGGGCTTCTTGTCGGCCTGGAGCGGGGCTGGCACACGCGGGATGAGCAGAACAAGCAGCGTGCCGCCGGTTTCCGCACGTTCGCGCTCTGCGGCCTGCTGGGCGGCGTTTCGGGTGCGCTGAGCCTGATTTCCGGCCCGGTCGTCCTCGGTTTTATCTTCTTTGCATACACCGGCGCCTTTTCGGTTTTCCAATGGCTGGAGGCGCGGGCAAACAATGATCTGGGCGCAACCTCCGTCGTTGCGGGCATGCTTACGTACGTGCTCGGGGCCTATGCAGTGCTCGGCAACCTCAACATCGCCATCGGCTGCGCCGTTGCCATGACGCTGCTGCTGGCGCTGCGCGACCCGCTGCACAAGTGGATCGCCGCCCTGCGCTGGGAGGAAGTGCGCGCGGTGCTGATCCTGCTCGCCATGTCCTTCCTGCTGCTGCCCATCCTGCCCAACCGGGCCATCGACCCGTGGGATGCCATCAATCCGGCGCAGATCTGGCTGCTCGCCATCATGATCGCGGGCATCTCGTTCGGCGGCTATGTCGCCATGCGCGTGTTCGGCAGCCGCCTCGGCATTCTTATGGCGGCCATCGCCGGGGGCATCTCCTCCTCCACCGCCACCACGCTGGCGCTGGCCAAGCTGGGGGGCGACACGCCCGAGTGCGACCGCCCGCTGGCGGGCGGCATTCTGGTGGCGGGCGTCGTCATGGTGGTGCGCGTGGCGGCCTTTGCCGTCGTGCTCAACCCGGCCCTCCTGATCCGTCTCTGGATGCCGCTGACGGCTGGCGGCCTCGTGCTGGCGGCCTATGCGGCCGTGCTGTTCCTGCGCAGCAGGCATGAGTCCGCCACACCCAATATCCAGACCTCGAACCCGCTCGCGCTCGGCATGGCCATCAAGCTCGCCCTGCTCATCGGCGTCATCATTCTGGCATCGGAGGTGGTGCAGCAGACCGTGGGCGCAAGCGGCGTGCTGCTGGTCGCGGCAGTGTCCGGCGTGGCGGACGTAGCCGCCGTCACCATCTCCATGGCCAAGCTCGGCGGCAACCAGCTGGACATGGATACCGCCATGTACGCCGTTGCCCTGGCGCTCGGGGTCAACACCCTCTCCAAGGCCGTTATGGCCGCCTACGTGGGCGGTGCGCGCATCGGCCGCGATGTGGGCATCGGCAGCGTGCTCGCGCTGGCCGCCGCAGGCGCGGCCCTGTTTTTCGCCTGATGCGGACCCTCGGCGGGCATGGCGCAAGCGTTATCGGCCCGCAGGGAATGCAGGCTCAACAGGCTGGAATGTAAGGAGAGATTTTGGTGCCCCTGGCCGGACTCGAACCAGCACGACGTTTCCGCCACTTGATTTTGAGTCAAGCGTGTCTACCAATTCCACCACAGGGGCACCGGTCTTGGTCGAGCGCACTATAGAGACGGTTGTGCTCTGGTCAATCACGACTTTTCGAGACAGAAGCACGTTCGTCGAATAAGAAAGCTCCCTGACGACCTCGTCCCTCATTCAGTCTGCCCATCTAAGAAAGCCCAGCGGTTCATCATGTCGCGCAAGCCCCGTCCCCCGGTTTCCTCCTCTTCCCGCCCGTCGGCTCCCGAACGGGGCCGTGGCCGCCGCCCGAACCGCACCGAGAGGTCGGCCCAGAACGACAGACCGGCTCGGGAGGAGCGGGCAGAGTTCGAGCGCCCCGCCCGCGCTGCTGCCGGTAAATCGCCCTACGGCAAGTCCCCCTACGGCAAGGCCCGGTACGGCAAGACAGCCAGCGAGCAGCCAGCCGAGCGCAAGGGCTCCGGTGCACCCGCCAAGCGCCCCGCAGCCGCGCCCGCAAAGGCCCCCGCCAAGCCCCCTGCCAAGGCAAAGGCCGAACCCCGGTTCGAGGCGCACGAGCCCCAGCGCATCGCCAAGCTGCTGGCCCGCGCCGGCGTCGGCAGCCGCCGCGATATCGAGCGCATGATCGAGGACGGCCGCATCGCGCTGAACGGCGAGGTGCTGACCACCCCCGCCACCATCGTCACCTCGCTGCAGGGCGTGACGGTTGACGGCAACCCGGTCTCCGAGGTGGAGCCCACCCGCCTGTGGCGTTTCTTCAAGCCCGCCGGGTGCCTCACCACCGTGCGTGATCCGGAAGGCCGCGCGACCATTTATGACCTTCTGCCCAAGGGCACGCCCCGCGTCGTCACCATCGGGCGGCTGGACTACAACACCGAGGGCCTGCTGCTGCTCACCAACAACGGCGAGCTGAAGCGCTGGTTGGAGCTGCCCTCCAACGCGGTGGAGCGCATCTACCGCGCCCGCGTGCGTGGCCGCATCGACTACACCGCGCTGGCGGACCTGATCGAGGGCATCACAATCGACGGCGTGCGCTACGGCTCCATCAACGCCGAGGTGGAAAGCAGCCACGGCATGACCCACTGGATCGCCGTCAAGATCAGCGAGGGCAAGAACCGGGAAGTGCGCAACGTGCTGGGCCATCTCGGCCTGCAGGTCTCGCGCCTCATCCGCACCGATTATGGCCCCTTCACCGTTGACGGCCTGCGTGAGGGCGACATTCAGGAAATCAGCCCCGGCTCCATTCCGGGCGTGCCGGGCGAGCTGCTGCCGCCTGCGGGGTTCGAGATCGAGAACCCCTACCCCTATCGCCGCGAAGAACTGTTCGCCACCCGCCGTCCCCGCCGGGAGACGGAAGAGGTTGCCGCCCCGAAGGAGCCGCGGGAGGACAGAACCCGTGAAGGCGGCCGAGGCCGTGACCGGCGCGATGAAGGCCCCCGCCGCCGTGCGCCTGAGGGCAAGCCGCAGCGCGGCGCCTCCTACCGCGATCGCGACGCCGCGCCTGAAGTGGAGGCCGTTGCTGAGGAACCGGTCCGCCCGTTCCGCCGCCTGACCCGTGCCGCTGAGGCACGGGGCGGCGCGCCCGCACCGAAGACCGGCACGCCGGAGCTTCGCGCGGACACGAAGAAGGGCACGGACTCCCGCAAGCCCGGCGGGCGCAAGCCTGTCAGCGGCACGCTCTCCGCCTCCGGCCGTCCGGCCGCCGGCGAGACTGCCGAGACCGGCCGCAAGAAGCTGGAGCGCAAGGCCGGCTGGGCCAAGCCGAAGCCCAAAGGCAACACCAAGCCCCGGTCCGGTTCCAAAGGGGGCCGCAAGAAATGAGGATCATCGCCGGTCAGTGGCGGGGCCGCAAACTGGCGTCCCCGCCCGATGAATCGGTTCGCCCTACGTCAGACCGCGTGCGCGAGGCCGTGTTCAGCATGATCTCTGCTCGGTTGGGCGGCTTTGCCGGCCTGCGCGTGGCGGACATCTTCTCCGGCAGCGGCGCGCTGGGTCTGGAAGCCCTATCGCGCGGGGCCAGCCATGCCACCTTCGTCGACTCCGCCCGCACCTCCTGCCGGCTGGTTGAGCAGAACGCCACCACACTCGGGGCCAAGGCGCAGATTCAGGTGCTCAATCGCCCGGCGACCAACCTGCCGTCCGTCGCCGATTCCTATGACGTGGTGTTCATTGACCCGCCCTACGGCAAGGATCTGGTCGCCCCCACGCTGGCGCAGCTGCTCCAGCAGGGCTGGGTCGGGGCCGATGCGCTTGTGGTGGTCGAGACGCCCCGCGATGAGGAAATCAGCGATCCCGCGTGGGAAATCGTGCGCACCGCAACCTATGGAATCACCAGAATCACGTTGCTCACCCCGGTCGCTTCGGCCTGATTCTGAAAGTTTCGGCAAAATATCTGTGACATACCTGCAACAAAAGGTTGCTAATGGGGCGTTTACCGGCTTTCCCATTGCATCTGCAGTGCAATCCGAATGCAGCCGGGTTGTATTGCAATAGTTGCTATGATCTTATCCGGATGCATTGGGGCGCGTGAGTATGTGTACTGGCTATCGACCAACAGCAACGGGGGAAGCGGGTCGATGATGTATTCTGTTGGTTTTGCATCGGAATTTTCCGGGACCGGCAATCAGTCCGTCCTGTCCAACACGGCTCCGAGAGAGGTGGAACGGCTGCACGTCCTTGTTGCGGAAGACAATCCCGTCAACCAGCGCCTCGTGGAGACCCTGCTACAGCTCTCCGGGCACAGCTGCGTGATCGTGGGAGATGGCGTTGCCGCCGTCCGCGCCGTGCAGGAGGACAGCTTCGATCTGGTCCTCATGGACATCCGCATGCCGGAAATGTCCGGCCTTGAAGCCACCCGTGCCATCCGTACCCTCGGCGAGGATTTTGCGGACCTTCCCATCATCGCCATGACCGCCAATGCGGAAGAGGACGAAGCGGAGAACTGCGCCGCGGCCGGCATGAGCGGCTACCTGCCCAAGCCCATCGACCGCCAGCGCTTCATTGCCCTCCTCGACTCCTACGGCCGGCAGAAGTCCACGCCGGATTACTGAGCCGCAGCTTCTGGGCCACAGCTTCTGGGCCTTAAGCGACCGACGATGAGGCGGACTGCAAGCGGCCTCAAAGGCACGGCTGAACCCGTTAGAGTGTAATGATCGTATATCCGGGCGTGACAGGCCGGGTGCATTTTGGTTATGGGACGAAACATGAACGTCGCGCCCCATTCCGAACCGCCCCTGAACGCCCCTTATCTCGACGGCCTGAACGAGCCGCAGCGGGATGCCGTCATGACGACGGACGGTCCCGTCCTCGTGCTGGCCGGTGCGGGCACGGGCAAGACCAAGGTGCTGACGGCCCGCCTCGCCCACCTCATCGCCACCCGCCGGGCGTGGCCGAGCGAGATTCTGGCCGTCACCTTCACCAACAAGGCGGCGCGGGAAATGCAGCACCGCATCGGCCAGATCGTCGGCTCGGCGGTCGAGGGGATGCCGTGGCTCGGCACCTTCCATTCGGTGGCCGCGCGCATTCTGCGCCGTCATGCCGAACTGGTGGGGCTGAAGTCCAACTTCACCATTCTCGACACCGACGACCAGCTGCGCCTCCTGAAGCAGATCATCGTCGCGGCGGATCTGGACGAGAAGCGCTGGCCCGCCCGCCAGCTGGCCGGTGTCATCGACAAGTGGAAGAACCGGGGCTGGACGCCGGAGAAGGTGCCGGAGGCCGAGAAGGGCAATTTTGCCGAAGGGCGCGGCGGTGACCTCTACGCTGTTTACCAGAACCGGCTGAAGACGCTGAACGCCTGTGATTTCGGCGACCTGCTGCTGCACACGCTCACCATCTTCACCAAGCACACCGACGTGCTGGCGGACTACCAGCGCCGCTTCAAGTACATCATGGTGGACGAATATCAGGACACCAACGTCAGCCAGTACCTGTGGCTGCGCCTGCTCGCCCAGTCCCGCAAGAACATCTGCTGCGTGGGTGACGACGACCAGTCCATCTACTCCTGGCGCGGCGCGGAAGTGGGCAACATCCTGCGCTTCGAGCAGGACTTTCCCGGCGCGAAGATCATCCGCCTCGAGCAGAACTATCGCTCCACCCCGCACATTCTGGGCGCGGCCTCCGGGCTGATCGCCGCCAATCAGGGCCGCCTCGGCAAGACGCTGTGGACCGAGTCCGATGACTATTCGGAGAAGGTGCGCGTCATCGCCGTGTGGGACGGCGCGGACGAGGCCCGCACCGTGGGCGAGCAGATCGAGACCCTGCAGGTTCGCGGCACGCCGCTGAGCGACGTGGCGATTCTGGTGCGCGCCTCGTTCCAGACCCGCGAGTTCGAAGAACGCTTCATCACGCTCGGCCTGCCCTACAAGATCATCGGCGGCTTCCGCTTCTACGAGCGCGCCGAAATCCGCGATGCGCTGGCTTACCTGCGCGTGCTGATCCAGCCGGACGATGATCTGGCGTTCGAGCGCATCGTGAACCTTCCCAAGCGCGGCCTTGGCGACAAGAGCCTGCAGAAGATCCACATGCTGGCGCGCGCGCAAGGCATTCCCCTCACCCGCGCCGCACAGATGGTGGTGGAAACGGACGAACTGCCGCGCGGCGCACGCAAGGCCCTTGGCGATCTGCTGGCGGATTTCGACCGCTGGCGCTCCCACCTGACCGAGCTGCGCCATGCGGAAGTCGCCCGCATCATTCTGGAAGAGTCGGGATATGTGGCCATGTGGCAGGCGGATCGCTCGCCCGATGCCAGCGGCCGCCTCGAGAACCTGAACGAGTTGACGCGCGCCATCGAGGACTTCGAGACCCTGCCCGCCTTCATGGAGCATGTCTCCCTCGTCATGGAGAACGAAGCGCAGGACGATCATGAGAAAGTCACCCTCATGACCCTGCACGCGGCCAAGGGCCTTGAGTTCAACGTGGTGTTCCTGGCCGGCTGGGAGGAAGGTGTATTCCCCAACCAGCGCTCGCTGGACGAAGGCGGCACCGCCAGCCTCGAGGAAGAGCGCCGTCTGGCTTACGTCGGCATCACCCGCGCACGCCGTCAGGCGACCATTCTGCACGCCGCAAACCGCCGGGTTTACGGCCAGTGGCAGTCCTGCATCCCCTCGCGCTTTATCGATGAGCTGCCGCCCGAGCACGTGTCCATCGAGTCGACCCTGACCGGCGGCGCGAGCATGTGGCAGCAGACGACTGTCGAGACAGATCCGTTCGCCCATCTCACCCGCGGCGGCGGCCGTGGTCCCGGCTGGGCGCGGGCGCAGGCCCATGGCCGCGCCAATCAGTACGGACGGGGCGGCCCGGCGATCATCGAGGCCAGGCCGGTTCAGAAATCCGTCATCTCCCCCAAGACGTCCAACATTCCGGTCGGCGCGCGCGTCTTCCACGAGAAGTTCGGCTACGGCGACGTGCTTTCGGTTGAGGGCAACAAGCTGGAAATCGAATTCGAGAAGTCCGGCACCAAACGTGTCGTGGACAGTTTCGTAACAGTCGCCTAGTGATCCGCGCCATGACTGAGAACACGACACCCGAATCCTGGAAACTCACCCTCCCCTGCCACAAGGACGAGGCCGAGCGCCTTCAGGAAGATATCGCCGCCTTTGCAGGCCGGGACTTCCCGCCGGTGCTGATGACGTCCGAGCCGGACCCGCACAAGCCGGAAGAATGGCTGCTGGAGGCCTTCTTCTCCGAAGAGCCGACCGACGCCGACATCGAAGCGCTGCTTGATGTTCTGCCGTCCTCCCGCCGGGAAGACGTCGTGATAGAGCCGGTGTTTCCGGCTGACTGGGTGTCGATCAGCCAGAGCTACCTCCAACCCATCACCGCAGGCCGCTTCCACATCTATGCGGAACACAGCCGCGACAGCCTGAAGCCAGGTTATATCGGCATCCGCATCGAGGCCGGTCAGGCATTCGGCACCGGCCAGCACGCCACCACCAGCGGCTGCCTTGCAACGCTGGATGCACTGGCGACGGACGGTCTCGAGCCTGAAAACGCGCTCGACCTCGGCACCGGCTCGGGCATTCTTGCCTTTGCCATGTCCAAGGCGTGGCCGCGTCTGCGGATTGCCGCAAGCGACATCGATCCTGTTTCGGTGGATGTGGCGATTGAGAACGCCGAGATGAACAGCGTGTCCGTGGGGGAGGCGGCAGGACAGATTGCCTTCCTCCCCGCTGCCGGACTGGACCACCCTCTGCTGCGCCAGCGTGCGCCGTACGATCTGGTGACCGCCAACATTCTGGCAGGTCCGCTGATCGCCCTGGCGCCGGACATCGCCGGCAGCATGAAGGCGGGAGGGTTTCTGATTCTTGCCGGACTGCTGACTGACCAGGAAGAATCAGTACTCAACGCATACGCAGCTCTGGGACTGGAGCTGAAGCAGCGTCGGCTGAACGGGGATTGGCCGACACTGCTTTTACAGAAGCTAAGCTAAGCCAAACGAAGCAACACACAACAACGCGACGCTACGCAAGCCGAGAAACGAAACGCAAAGCTACTGAAACAAAATTACGCAACGCAACAACAAAGATGCTTCGAAAATATGTGCTCAAAGCATACCGAAGCAGTGCCGTAACAGGCGGAAACAGAGCCTGTTACGGCCGCCAAGCGTGAAACAGCGGGAACTGCATGCCAGTCGCCTTGGACAGACCGGGGCGGCGACGGTTACGGCGAACGCCACGCACGGTCTGCGAAGCAGCACCTGCGGCAGCCTGGGACATCTGGGCCACCTGGGTTTCGTCGTTGATTACACCAGCAACACGGGCCTGAAGCGCGGTCATGGCTGAAAGTCTCCTAGATATCGTTGACGGTTCGCTCTCGAGCCGTGCCGCTTATCTAGTTGCTTCCGTGTAGTTTGAGCAGAACATAGAATCGCAGTTCAGCCATACAATTTTTGCATAGATGGGGGGGGTGTGATCCAGCCGGACCGCGTCAGCCGCCCGCCCTAGCGAGAATGGCAACCCACGCATCCTCGTCGATCACCTGAACGCCCAGCTCCGCCGCCTTCTTCAGCTTGGAGCCCGCCCCCGGTCCGGCCACCACGATATCGGTTTGCTTCGAGACCGACTTGGCGATCTTCGCGCCCAAGCGCTGCGCCCGGTCTTCCGCTTCCTCGCGGGTCATCTGCACAAGCGAGCCGGTGAACACCATGGTCTTGCCGCTGACCTCCGATTCCACCGTCTCGAACACGAACGGCTCGACCGTCACTTCGGACAGCAAATCATTCACGACCTCGACGTTGTGCGGCTCGGCGAAGAAGTCCACCAGCGCCTCGGCGACCACCGGCCCGATCTGGGCAATGCCGATGCGCGCCTGCATCTCCTGCGCCAGCCGCTTTTCAGCGTCCGCCTCGTTCATGCCATTGGCACGCCACTGGCCGACCAGCCCGTCGCGCTCCTGCCCCAGTGTCTCCAGTGCAGCGCGCAGCGCCTCGATGGTGCCGTAACCCTTGGCAAGATCGCGGGCCGTCACCTCGCCCACGTGGCGAATGCCCAGCGCGTAGATGAACCGGTCCAGCGTTACCGTGCGCCGCGTCTCGATGGACGCCAGCAGGTTGTTGACCGACTGCGGCCCCCAGCCCTCGCGCCGCTTGATCTCGTCGGAACGCTCTTTCAAGCGGAAGATGTCGGCAGGCGCATTGATGAAGCCATCCGCGAAGAACGCCTCGATGCTGCGCTCGCCCAGCCCCTCGATGTCAAAGGCGGTGCGGGACACGAAGTGGCGCAGGCGCTCCACCCGCTGCGCCGGGCAGATGAGGCCGCCGGTGCAGCGCCGAATGGCCTCGCCTGCCTCGCGCTCGGCATGGCTTCCGCACACCGGACAGGTCTGCGGGAACTCGTATTTCTTCGGCTCGGGATCGATCGGGCGGCGCTCCAGCACCACGCCGACGATCTGCGGGATAACGTCGCCCGCGCGCTGCACGATCACCGTGTCGCCAATGCGCGCGTCCTTGCGCTCGATCTCATCCTCGTTGTGCAGCGTGGCGTTGGAGACCACCACGCCGCCCACCGTCACCGGCTCCAGCTTGGCCACCGGCGTCAGCGCGCCGGTGCGGCCCACCTGAATCTCGATGGCCTTGAGAATCGTCGTCGCCTGTTCGGCGGGAAACTTGTGCGCAATCGCCCAGCGCGGGCTGCGCGCCACCTGCCCCAACCGGTCCTGCCAGTCGAGCCGGTCGACCTTGTAAACAACGCCGTCGATGTCGTAATCGAGCGTTGCCCGCTCCGCCTCGGTCTCGCGGTAGCAGGCGAGAATCTCTTCCAGCGTCTCGCAGCGTCGGATGCGCGGGTTCACCGGAAAACCGTAGCTTTTCAGCGTCTCCAGCATGCCCCACTGCGTATCCGCCGGAAGCGAGGACACCTCGCCCCAGGCGTAGGCGAAGAAGCGCAGCGGCCGTTTTGCCGTCACCGTCGGGTCGAGCTGGCGTAGGCTGCCTGCCGCCGCGTTGCGCGGGTTGGCGAACACTTTGTCGTTGTTCGCCGCCTGCGCCTCGTTCAGCCGCAGGAACGCCGCCTTGGGCATGTAGATTTCACCGCGCACTTCCAGCACTTCGGGCCAGCCCTCACCGAACAGGTACGGCGGCACATCGGCAATGGTGCGCACGTTGGCGGTCACGTCCTCGCCCTCGCTGCCGTCGCCACGGGTGGCAGCAGAGACCAGCTTACCCTTCTCATAGCGCAGGGACATGGAGAGGCCGTCGATCTTCGGCTCGGCCACCACGCACACGTCAGCGCCCACGCCCAGCTTCAGGAAGCTGCGCACCCGGCCAAGAAAGTCAGCCACGTCCGCGTCCTCGAACGCATTGTCGAGGGAGAGCATGGGCCGGGCGTGGCGAATCTTGCCGAATCGGCCCAGGGGCGCCGCACCCACCTGATGCGGTGCGCTGAACAGGTCCACCAGATGCGGGAATTTGGCCTCGATCGCCCGGTGCCGCTGCACCAGCGCGTCATAGGCGGCGTCGGAAACGGTGGGAGCCTCTTCCTGGTAATAGCGCTTGTTGTGCTCTGCGATCTCGGCCGCCAGCCAGCCCAGCTCGGCCTTTGCTTCCTTGTCAGACATGGCATCGATCGCCTTTCGGCGCAGCAGGAGACGATCCACGGACCTAAGCTCTCTTTTTTAGTTTCAGGCTTTCAACAAACGCTGGGCTTGCGCCCGGGCTTCATCGGTCACGATGTCGCCTGACAGCATTCGGGCGATTTCTTCCCGCCGCTCCACCTGGCTGAGCCGGTGCACGGAGGTGCGCATGCCATCCTCGTTGGCGGCCTTGGAGATCTGCCACTGGCAATCGGCGCTCGCCGCCACCTGCGGGGAGTGGGTGACGACCAGCACCTGCGTCTCGCGACCCAGACGGCTCAGTCGATCACCAATGGCCGAGGCCACCGAGCCGCCCACGCCCCGGTCGATTTCGTCAAACACCAGCGTGCCCGCCACGCCCTCTCCCGCCAGCGCCACCTTCAGCGCCAGAATGAAGCGGGACATTTCACCACCCGAGGCGATTTTCATCAGCGGGCCGAACGGCGCGCTCGGGTTGGTGGAAATGGTGAACTCCACCCGGTCAGACCCGCCCGCGCTCCACGCGCTCTCCGGCAGGGTTTCAACCTCGGTCTTGAACTTGGCCGCATCCAGCTTCAAGGGCGGCAACTCGGCGGCCATGGCCGCGTCCAGCTGTTTTGCCGCCTTGGTGCGCAGCTTATGCAGATGGGCGCACGCATCGGCAAAACGCGTCCACGCCTTGCGCTCTTCCGCCTCCAGCTTGCCAAGGCCCGCCTCGCCCGCTTCCAGCGTCGCCAGTCGTGCGGAAAGCTCCTCGCGCAGCGATGCCAGATCGTCCACGCTTACCTTGTGCTTGCGCGCCATGGCGCGCAGCTCGAAAAGCCGGGTTTCGACCGCCTCCACCCGCGCAGGATCATAGTCCATGGCGTGACGGGCACGAATCAGCGTGTCCTCGGCCTCCGAGGCGTCGTTCACGGCCTGATCCAGCGCAGTCAGCGCCTTGGCCAGCGTTTCGTCTTCCGCTGCCAGGCGCTCCAGCTTGCGGGCAGCCTGACGCAGCTTGGACAGACCGCCGTCACTGTTGCCGAGGCATTCCAGCACCTGATCCAGATCACCCGCCAGCCGCTGCCCCTTGAGCATGGCCGCGCGCTCGTCCGCCAGTGACTGCTCCTCGCCCGCCTCCGGCTTCAGTCGTTGCAACTCATCCACCGCGTGGGTCAGCCATTCGCGGTCCCGCTCGGCCTCCGCCAGGCTGGCCTTCGCCCGCTCCAGCACCTCGCGCGCCGCCACCCACGCCGCGTAATTGCCCGTCGAGGCAGCAATGGCCTCGTCATACCGGCCGAACGCATCCAGCAGATCGCGATGGCCGCGCGGGTTCAGCAGGCCGCGCTCGTCATGCTGGCCGTGGATTTCCACCAGAAGCGCGCCGATTTCGCGCAGCAGGCCCACGCCCACCGGCTGATCGTTGATGAAGGCCCGGGAGCCGCCATCGGCTTTCACGATTCGGCGCAGCAGCAGCGGCTCGCCGTCCTCGAGGCCGGAGTCGCGCACAAGCTGGCGGGCCGCGTGATCCGCCGGCAGCTCGAACGCCGCCGTCACGCTGGCTTGGGTAGCGCCCCGGCGCACCATGGAAGATTCGCCGCGGGCGCCAAGTGCGAGGCCAAGACTGTCGAGCAGAATGGATTTGCCCGCCCCGGTTTCGCCGGTCAGGACACACAGTCCCGCCTCGAAATCGATGGTCAATGCCTCGATCAGCACCACATCGCGGATCGTGAGCGACGTCAGCATCGTGTGGCGGTCAGCCCCCGGTTTGAGAATTCTGCTCCGCCGAAGCGGACTGGTTCAGCTTGCCGCCGCCCAGCAGGTCGTAGGAGCGCTTGTACCACTTCGAGCCCGGGAAGTTATACCCCAACACCGCGGCTGAACGCTGCGCTTCGGCGCGCATGCCGAGCGTCAGATAGCATTCGGTCATCCGGTGCAGGGCTTCCGGCACGTGCGAGGTGGTTTCGTACTTCTCGATCACGTTGCTGAAGCGGTGAATGGCGGCCAGACACTCGCCGCGCACTTCATACCACCGGCCCACTTCCATTTCCTTGCCTGCCAGATGGTCCTTGGTCAGGTCCAGCTTCAGGCGGGCGTCGGCAGCGTAGGGCGTATCCGGATAGCGCCGGGTCAGCTCGGTCAGCGAGTTCAGGGCCTGCTCGGTGATCTTCTGGTCACGGCGCACGTCCGAGATCTGCTCATAGTAAGACACGGCGATCAGATAGTAGGCGTAGGGCGCGTCCTTGTTGCCGGGGTGCAGCGAGAGGAACCGCTGCGCCGCCAGGATCGCCTCCTGATACTTGTTCGCCTGATAGTAGGAGAAGGCCGACATCAGCTGCGCGCGGCGCGCCCAGGCCGAATAGGGGTGCTGGCGCTCCACCTCGTCGAAGATCAACGCGGCCTGCCCGTACTGTCCCCGTGCCAGCGTATCGGCGGCAAGGTTGTACAGGGTCTCCACGTCGCGGGCCACATAGGTCAGTTCCTTGTCGCCCTTTGCGCAGGCACCCAGAGCAAGGCTGGCGCAGGCAACAAGCAGCAGACGGCGGACGGGCAGCTTTGAGTCGTGTCTCATCATGGTCTTCCTTTAGCGGAGCCGACGCCCGGGGCCAAGGTCTTGCAGTTGATGCAGATGCTTCCTGCTGGCATAGCTTCGCCGAAGCGGCTCTGCCATGCGGCAAAGTATAAGGAACTTCTGTGAAGGCTCTCGTTTTCTCAACCCTTTATCCCAACCGGGCACAGCCGAATTTCGGCATCTTCGTGGAAAACCTCACCCGGCAGGTCGCGGAAGCGGGAATCGAAACCAAAGTCATCGCCCCCAACGGCGTGCCGCCATGGCCGCTGTCGCTGCATCCGCGGTACCGGGCACTGGCTGCATTGCCGGAGAGGGAAGACTGGCGCGGGCTGGACGTGCTGCGTCCGCGCTTTCCCCTGCTCCCCTCCGTCGGCTGGCGGCTGAACCCCGCGCTGATCCTGCGCGCGGGCGCAAAGGCGCTGCAACAGCTGAAGAATGAAGGCTTCGTGCCTGATGTCATCGACGCCCAGTTCTTCTACCCGTGCGGTGTCGCCGCCGTGCAGCTGGCCCGTCAGTTCAACCTGCCCGTCACCATCAAGGCGCGCGGGTCGGACATCGCCCTCTGGGGGCAGCGCCCGCTTGCCCGCCAGCGCATGCTGGAGGCCGCCCGCAATGCCGACACCGTGACCGCCGTCTCCGCCTCGCTGAAGGGGGAAATGGCCAGCCTCGGCATGGCCGCGGGCGAGATCATCGTGCATTACACCGGCGTCAATCTCAGCCGCTTCAGCCCCGGCGCACGCGAGGAAGCCCGCCGCGAATACGCCTTCACCCGGCCTACCGTCCTCTCCGTCGGCTCGCTGACGGAGGTGAAGGACCACGCCCTTCTGATCCGCGCCATGAAGCAGGTTGAGGGTACGGACCTCGCCATCGCCGGCCACGGCCCGCTGCGCTCCAGCCTTGAGCAGCTCGCCGCCGACCTCGGCATTGCAGACCGTGTCCGATTCCTTGGCAACGTCTCGCATGATGCCCTGCCCGATCTCTACCGCGCCGCAGACGTGTTCGCGCTGACCAGCCAGCGCGAGGGTCTGGCCAACGTCTGGCTCGAGTCGCTGGCCAGCGGCACGCCGCTCGTCATCACGCCGGTCGGCGGCGCCCGCGAGGTGGTCGATCGTCCGGAAGCCGGCCGTCTGGTCGAGACACGCACGCCCGAGGCCGTGGCCGCTGCGCTGAAGGATCTGCTGGCCAACCGTCCTGCCCCGGAGGCCGTGCGCCTTGCCGCCGAGCGATTCTCGCTGGAGCGCAACGTGTCCCACAAGCAGGAGATTCTGGCGGAAACGGTCGAGAAGTTCCGGCAGCGTCGGGGCTAGAGCAGCTTTCGAGCAGGGTGGCACACCCTGCGCTTAAAAAAGTGCGACCAACAAAGAACTTGGAGCCGCGATCTGATGCAATCAGATCGGAAAAGGCTCTAGTCCGCCCGCTCCACGTCCAGCGAGCCGTCTTCCAGCGGCCCGGCCAATGCCAGCGCGTCCTTTGGGCTGCCGTTCATCCAGGTGTCGTACTGGTCTGGGCGCAGGATCACTGGCATGGACTTGGGGTGAATCGGCCGCACGTCCGCGTTCGGCTCGGTCGTCAGGAAGGCCATGGTCTCAAGCGAGACCCTCTCGCCCCGCAGCTCGCCCTGCCACGGCCGCCACAGCCCGGCGAAGGCGAACACCCCCTCCTCTGCCTCCTTCAGGCGGAACCAGTGCAGGATCTTGGGCGCGGCCTGGGTCCACTCGCCAAACGCCGTCACCGGTACGAGGCAGCGGCGAGACTCGAACGAGGAGCGCCAGAAACCCGAAATGTTCACCTTGTCGCTACGCGCATTGGTGACGGGCTTGGGGGCCTTGTCGCCCTGCGGCAGCACGAATCCCCAACGCATCATCGCCATTTCGCGGTCACCGGCCCGGCTGCTGCGCACAACCGGCACGCGCTCGGTCGGACGGATCGAACCCAGCGCGGGCACATTCGGCACCGCCCCGGCTGCCACCTCGAACAACCGGCGAATCGTGTCAACGGGAGCGGTCATGGAGTAGAGATTGCACATGGTCGAGAGCCTGCACGGTTTGAAAATATTCCACTCGGCCCACCCGCCCGAATCTGGGCCGGCCGCCGGTTCGCCTTAGTCTATACTCTGGCACCGGCCGCGCAGCCCACCCTTTCAGGGCCTCGCCCGCCATGCCGGAAACAGGGTAATGAGGAAAAAATGCAACAACTTGCGCCACAGTTGCAGATCGATGCGAAATGATGAACCGTTTCCCTTCTGCATCGTTTCTATGTCATTGACCGCGCCGGTGTTCGCCTTTGGACTCACGGTTCTGTCCCTGGCCAAAACGACGGCGCGGCGATGTGGCTTGTTGTAGAATGTTGCATCTGCGCGCGGCCTTCGCCATGAAAACATGCTGGCGGGCCGCCAATCGGTTCTGACCAACCATCGGTTCTGACCAAATTGAGCGAGTGGCATCGGATGTTACAGGCGGGAAAAATGCCGGCTTTTGAAATGCAGGATCAGGAAGCCCGGCAGGCACCACTCCGAACGAACCAAACCCCGACCTTTAACCCCAACCTGCGTGTTGCGGTGTTTTCGGGCAACTACAACTACGTTCGGGACGGTGCGAACATGACGCTCAACCGTCTCGTCGCCTATCTGGAACGGCAGGGCATTCCGGTGCGGGTTTACTCCCCCACCACTGACACCCCGGCGTTCGAACCGGCGGGCACCCTCATCTCCGTGCCATCCATTCCCGTGCCGCGCCGCCGCGAGTACCGCATTGCGCTGGGCATGCCGCGCTCCGTGCGGGAAGATCTGGTCCGCTTCAACCCGACAATCGTCCACCTGTCCGCGCCTGATCTCCTCGGCTACGCCGCTCAGCGTCAGGCCCGGCGCATGGGCATTCCGGCCGTGGCGTCCTTCCACACCCGGTTCGAGACCTACCTGCAGTACTATGGGCTGGATTTCCTGAAGTCGCCCGTCCTGCGCTACATGCGCCACTTCTACAACCGCTGCGCCCAGATCTACGCGCCCAGCACCTGCACGGCGGATTCGCTGCGCAGCGAGGGGCTGTCGCAGGAGATCCGCATCTGGAGTCGCGGTGTCGACCGGCGGCAGTATCACCCCGGCCGTCGCG
>NZ_DATBUP010000120.1:0-4295 GCF_036515995.1 Pedomonas sp.
AGGTAAAGTTTGTCGCCCGGCTTTACATCGAACGCTTTGTACCAGCCATCCATGTTCCGAACGATGCCGTTGGTGCGGTATTCGGACGGCGAATGCGGGTCAGTGACAAGGCGACGACGCAGCTCAGCCTCACGGTAAGCGCGACGCCACACCTGCGCCCAGCCGAGGTAGAAGCGCTGATCGCCCGTGGTGCCGTCGATCACCGGTGCGTCCTTGCCGTTCAGCGACAGCTTGTAGGCCGCGTGAGCGACGCTGAGACCGCCAAGATCGCCCAGGTTCTCGCCGAGGGTGAGCTTGCCGCGCACGCATTCGCCGGGGAACGGACAGTATTTCTCATACTGCGCCGACAGGCCGAGGCCGAGCGAGTCGAACCGGGTACGGTCCTGCTCGGTCCACCAGTTGATCTCCATGCCGTCGCCATTGACCTTGGAGCCCTGATCGTCGAAGCCATGGCCGAGTTCGTGGCCGATCACCGCGCCGATGCCGCCGTAGTTCACGGCATCGTCCGCGTTCGGATCGAAGAAGGGCGCCTGAAGGATGGCGGCCGGGAACACGATCTCGTTGTTAGTCGAGTAGTAGTAGGCATTGACCGTCTGCGGGGTCATGAACCACTCGTCCCGGTCAACCGGCTTGCCGAGCTTGTTCACTTCGCGCCAGAACTCGAATTCCGCCGCGCGCTGGGCGTTGCCGAGCAGGTCGCCCGCCTTCACCTCGTAGTTGGTGTAGTCACGCCACTTGGACGGATAGCCGATCTTCGGATTGAACTTGGCCAGCTTGTCCTTGGCCTTGGCCTTGGTGTCCGGCGTCATCCAGTCCAGGCTGTTGATGCGCTGGTCGTAGGCGAGGATGACGTTCTTCACCAGCTTGTCGGCCGCGGCCTTGGACTCGGGCGGGAAGTGACGCTCGACGTAGATCTTGCCGACGGCCTCGCCCATGGCCATTTCGACCAGCTCGATGCCACGCTTCCAGCGGGCCTTGAGCGCCGGAGTGCCGGAGAGGGTGCGGCCCGAGAAGTCGAACTCTTCTTCCACGAACGCCTTCGGCAGGACGCCCGCATAGGCGCTGAGGTAATGGAAGGTCAGGTAGTCCTTCCAGGTTTGCAGCGGCGTGCTCGCCACCACCTGCGCCATGCCGGTGAAGGCGCTGGGCTGGGAGACGAGGAACGCGGGCTGCGTGTTCAGGCGCAGCGCGGTGAAGTAGGCCGACCAGTCGAAGCCCGGCGCTTCGGCCTGAAGCTGGGCCAGCGTGCGCTTGTTATAGGTCTTGTCGCGGTCACGGCTGTCGCTGCGCGACCAGTGAACCTTGGCCATGGATTCTTCCATGGCATAGATGGCATTGGCCTTCGCCGTGGCATCCGCCGCCGGCACGCCCGCCAGCTTGAACATGTTGGCGATGTGCAGCTTGTACTTCTCGCGGGCCTCCGCGAAGTTCGGATTGTCGACGAGGTAATAGTCCCGGTCCGGCAGGCCGAGACCGCCCTGCCCCATGTACGGCACGTACACGTCCGGCGCCTTGCGGTCCTGACCGATGTAAATACCGAACGGCTGCTTGGCCGACAGGGTCGCCATGCGGGCGAAGGCCTGCGCCAGCTGTGCGGGTGTCTGGATTGCCTTGATACGGTCCAGCTCCGGCTTGGCGGGGGCCAGGCCCGCCTTCTCGATGGCGGCCTCGTTCATGAAGTCACCATAGAGGGTGCCAATCTTCCACGCCTCGGTGCCCGGCGCGGCCTTGGACGCGCCCAGCTCCTCGACGATGGCGTGGATCTGCGCTTCGGCCTGATCCGCCAGCACGGTGAACATGCCGTAGTTCGACTTGTCTTCCGGAATCGGCGTGTTCTTCAGCCACGCGCCATTGGCGTAATTGTAGAAGTCATCTCCCGGCTTCACGCCGGTGTCCATGCCTGCGGCATCGAAGCCGTAGGTGCCGTAGGTCGGCTTTCCGGCCTCGGCCAGAGCAGGCCCTGCAAGGCTCAGGCTCAGCGCAACACTGCTGGCCAGAGTGAAGAGGCGAATGCGATTCATGAATACCCCCGCAGATGATGCGGCCTCGGGCATCCCGAAAGCCGCAGGGTGTTGGTGTTCGCGACGACGCGACAATATCGGCCTGCAAACAGCGCGCACGGTACTGGGAAGACAAGAATCCATACCCCTCCCGCGCGCAGCAGGCGATCAGGGGCGAAACGGTAATCCCTGCCGCAGGCGGCCGCAAGGAAGCCGAGGCACGATCATCGCGCCCCAGCATCGTTTGGCCGCACGAGCGGTCGGTTTGCTGGCGGATAGGCTCGCCCGATTACGAGTAGCGATCCTCGTTCCAGGGATCACCCTCGTTATGATAGCCGCGCACCTCCCAGAAACCGGGCTTGTCCTGCGCCACGAACTCGATGCGGCGGATCCACTTGGCGGACTTCCAGAAGTAGAACTTCGGAATCACCAGCCGCGCTGGGCCGCCGTGCTCACGCGTGATCTGCTGGCCGTCATGCGTGTGGGCGACCAGACAATCCTCGTCCGAGAAATGCTCAAGCGTCACGTTGGTGGTATAGCCATCGTAGCTGTGCAGGACGACATGGCGCACCTCGGGCCGGGGCTTCACCACCTCAAGGATGTGGCGGGTGGAAACACCGTTCCAGCGGTTGTCATAGCGCGACCACTGGGTCACGCAGTGAATGTCCGACACATCCTCGAACTGCGGCTGGGCCATGAAATCGTCCCAGGTCCACACCACCGAATTGTCCACGAGGCCATCGATGGTCAGCGACCACTGCTCCTTCGGAATGTGCGGCTGAATGCCGAGGTCCAGCACGGGCCAGGTCTCCACCAGACGCTGGCCGGGTGGCAGACGTTCCACCATCCGGTCTCCGGTCTTGCCGGTGAGCAGGCGGCCTTCCTTGGCCCACTGCTGCTTGGACCGGATGAGCTTGTCTTTCATCTGGCCCCCGTCCTTCTGGCTTTCGTCGCTCGACATGGCACCCGCCTTGGGGCAACCGCCCCGATGTGAAACCCGTTTGCCGAGAGATAAGACGAGTGCTCTGCCCTGACCAGAGCCTATGGCCGCCATTGGGCCCGCCAGATGCGCAAAAGGCCGCCCAGAAGGGCGGCCTTTCCGGCAACAGCACCAAGATATCCGGTTTTACTGGCGGCGCCGACGCAGCAGGCCTACGCCCAGCAGCCCCGCACCAACCAGAGCAATGGCGGCTGGCTCCGGCACGGCTTCAGGATTACCGACACCCGGCAACTGGGTGGTTGGCGAGGTTGTCTCTTCGATCGGCAAGGAGCCGCCCGACGGCAGCGGCCCGCCCGGAATGCCGGGGTTGACGATTTCTTCGAAGCTGCTGTCAGGCAAGCTGGGCACTGGAACAGGCTGGACCGGGGCCGGATCGGCGGTACCGATCTCTGGTGCAGACCCTGACCCGGCACCCGGATTGGCACCGGGAGCATAGCTGAACGCGATCTGGTAATTAAACGCCTTGTCCTTGCCACCTGCGGCCGGAAGGGTGTTAAACACTCTGACCGAGTAATATGCGGTTTCCGGGATGGTGAAAATGTACTGCGCATCCCGGTAAGGACCGCTGAAACCATCAAGCTGATCGATCTCGTCATTGGCGGTGCCGAGCAACCTGAGGTTCTGCGTATCGCCGTAGCCCTGATACAGAAAAAAGGCCGTATCGAAGGCGTTCTCCAGCCGGTTCACCGTAACTGCAACCTTGTCGCCAGCTTTGCCCTGAAAGCTCCACCAATCAGACTGGTACTGCTTCAAGGCATGTACTGTCGTGCTGCCTAGGGCAATCGTGCCTTCATAAGAAAGCGGCGCGGCGCGCACAGGGCCAGCAACACTGGCAGCCACCCCAAGAAGGGCTGCAAACTTCAAGCCTGACAGGAATTGCATGATCGTCTCCGAAGGCGCAGGCCATGCTTGCGGGTTAATCCCCACCAAACCCTTTCGCGCCGGGCCGTCGCACTATTGCACACGGCCGATGTAGTGCGGATGCATATGCCATAAAAACAGAGACCAATCGCGTAGATTATTTGGCCCGAGCGCCCTGTTGGCCGCGACATTTTGCCAGTCAATGGAACCAAAACAACATGATCGAAAGTAAAGTTTACTTCTAAGACTCTGATCTTATTTTCAGCTTTGTGATTATAATCGCGATTTACTGCAAAGCTTCGTTTCGTTAGCCTTTCCAGTTGAAACTGGAATGGCGATTCTGCCGCCGCGCCAACACTTTGATTGTTTTCCTGGAATAAAGGATAGCTGTTTCGGTTGCCAAAACAGCATCCCAGCACAGCAGTTTTAATATA
>NZ_DATBUP010000121.1:0-10235 GCF_036515995.1 Pedomonas sp.
GCCTTCACGCCGCGATCCTCGAACACCGCCTCGATGATGAGGTCGCACCCGGCCAGATCCTCGTGGCTCGCGGTCGGGGTGATCAGCGCCAGCAGCGCCGCGCCCTTCTCGGCCGTCGTCTTGCCGCGCTGCACGTCCTTCTCGATCAGCTTCTGGGAGTAGGCCTTGCCCTTCTCCGCGCTTTCCATGTCGCGGTCGAGCAGCACCACCTGAATGCCCGCCTTGGCGGACACGTAGGCAACGCCCGCGCCCATCAGCCCCGCGCCCAGAATGCCCAGCTTCTTCGTCGGCAGCTTCTCGATGCCCTGCGGGCGGCGCGCGCCGCGCTCCGCGGCTTGCTTGTTGACGAACAGGCTGCGGATCATGTTGCCGGTCTGCGGGTGCATCAGCAGCGTGGTGCAATACTTCACCTCGATGCGCAGCGCCCGGTCGAACGGCAGCATGGTGCCCTCATACACGGCCGAGAGAATGGCCTTGGGCGCATTCATGTTGCCGTGGGTTTCCTTCAGCACCATGGGGCTGGCGGCCATGAACAGCTGCGCGATGCCGGGGTTGAACGCGCCCGAGCCGCCGGGGATCTTGAAGCCTTTCACATCCCACGGCTGCACCGCCTTGGGGTTGGCCAGAACCCAGGCCTTGGCCTTGTCCACCAGCTCGGCGACAGGAGCCACGTCGTGCACCACGTTCATGCCCTTGGCCTCGGCGGGCCTCATGCTCTTGCCCTGCACCATGAACATGAGGGCGGACTGAATGCCCATCAGGCGCGGCAGGCGCTGGGTGCCGCCGGCGCCCGGCAGCATGCCCACCAGCACTTCCGGCAGACCCAGCTGGATCTTCGGGCTGTCCGCCACCACGCGGTAGTGGCAGGCCAGCGCCAGTTCCAGCCCGCCGCCCAGCGCCAGACCGTTGATGGCCGCCGCCACCGGCTTGCCGCAGGTCTCCAACTTGCGGAACAGGCCGCTCAGCCGGAACGTCTCCTCGAAGATCTCCTTGGCGGACACGTCGCCCTTGGCGCGGGCGTTGGCCACGATGCCGCCGATCCACTTGAGGTCGGCACCGGCCAGAAACGCCGTGTCCTTGCCCGAGGTGATGACCGCGCCCTTGATTGCCTCGTCCGCCTTGATGCGGTCGATGCAGGCGTCCAGGTCATCCATGAACTCCGGCGTGATCACGTTCATCGACTGGCCGGGCACATCCACGGTCAGCAGCGCAACGCCGTTGGCGTCAACTTCGAATTTAATCGTCCCGTTCTCGATCGTATCGGTCATGAGAACCGCGCTCCTTCCGGAATGAATGTCAGACCCGCTCGATGACGGTGGCGGTGCCCATGCCTGCGCCGATGCACAGGGTGACGACCGCCGTTTCCAGATTCCGCCGCTCCAGCTCATCGAGCGCGGTGCCCAAGATCATCGCGCCCGTCGCGCCGAGCGGATGGCCCAGCGCGATCGCGCCGCCGTTCACGTTGATCCTGTCGTGCGGAATGTTGAGCGCCTGCATGTAGCGCAGCACCACGGCGGCGAACGCCTCGTTCAGCTCGAACAGGTCGATGTCGCTGGTGGCCATGCCCAGCTTCTTCAGCACCTTCTCGGTTGCGAACGAAGGGCCGGTCAGCATGATCGTCGGCTCGGAGCCGATGGAGCCCATGCCCTTGATGCGGGCGCGAGGCTTCAGCCCGTACTTCTCGCCCATTTCCCTGGTGCCGATCAGCACGCCCGCCGAGCCGTCGACGATGCCCGAGGAGTTGCCCGCGTGGTGCACGTGGTTGACGCGCTCCACTTCCGGGTAGCGCAGCAGGGCCACCGCGTCGAAGCCGGGCATGGTCTCGCCCAGATCCTTGAAGGACGGCTTCAGCTGCGCCAGCGACTGCATGTCGGTCTCGGGCCGCATGTGCTCGTCGTGGTTGAGGATCACCTCGCCCATCACGTCCTTCACCGGAATGATGGACTTGTTGAAGCGCCCCTCGGCCCAGGCCTGCGCCGCGCGCTTCTGGCTCTCCACCGCATAGGCGTCCACGTCGTCGCGGCTGAAGCCGTACTTGGTGGCGATGAGATCGGCGGAGATGCCCTGCGGCACGAAGTAGGTCTTGATGGCTACGGCCGGGTCGGTCGCCCACGCGCCGCCGTCGGACGACATCGGGATGCGGCTCATGGATTCCACGCCGCCGCCGATGGCCATGTCCGCCTCGCCGGAGATTACCTTGGCCGCCGCCATGTTCACCGCCTCAAGCCCGGAGGCGCAGAAGCGGTTGATCTGCACGCCGCCGGTCGTCTCGGCATAGTCGGCGTTCAGCACCGCCACGCGGGCGATGTCCGAGCCCTGCTCCGCCACCGGCGCAACGCAGCCCAGGATCACATCGTCCACGTCCGCCGTGTCGATGTTGTTGCGGTCGCGCAGGGCTTGCAGCACCTGCGTCGCCAGCTGGATCGGCGTGATCTCGTGCAGCGCGCCGTCGGGCTTTCCCCGGCCGCGCGGCGTACGCACCGCGTCGTAGATATAGGCTTCAGCCATGTCCCATCCTTCCGCTCAGGTCTCAGTCGGCACGCATCAACTTCAGAAATCTTCGGCAGCCAGCGCCATCACCGTCTCGGCACCCGCCTCCACCTTGCGGCGCAGGGACGCGGTGTCCGGCAGATGCCGGTCGACGAAGTACCGGGCCGCCACCAGCTTGTTGCGATAGTAGCGCTCGTCGCCATTGCCCGCGGCAATCGCCTCGAGGCTGGCCTTGGAGATTTTCAGCCACATCAGGCCAAGGCTCACGAGGCCCGCCAGGTGCATGTAGGCATAGGCCGCCGCGCCCGCGTTGTTCGGGTTGGCCATGGCGTTCTGCATCAGCCACATGGTCGCGGCCTGCAGGTGTCCCAGCGAGCGCTCGAGGCTTTCGGCCAGCGGCTTCAGCTCCTCGTTCCCCTTGGCGCTGGCAATTTCTTCCTGGATCAGCTTGTTGAACGCCTGCAGCGCCCGGCCGCCGTTGCGGGCCAGCTTGCGGCCCACCAGATCCATCGCCTGCACGCCGTTGGCGCCTTCGTAGATCTGGGCGATGCGGGCATCGCGCACGAACTGCTCCATGCCGTGCTCGCGGATGTAGCCGTGGCCGCCGAACACCTGCTGGGCCAGCACCGCGTTCTCGAAGCCCTTGTCCGTGAAGTAACCCTTGATGACCGGGGTGAGCAGGCCGATCAGATCATCCGCCTGCTGCCGGTCTTCCTCGGTCGCGGCCTTGCTCGTCAGGTCGACCAGCAGGCCCGCCCACAGCGCCAGCGCCCGCGCGCCCTCGTTGAAGGCGCGGATGTCCATCAGCATGCGCCGCACATCCGGGTGCACGATGATCGGGTCCGCCTTGGCGTCCGGGTTCGCGGGGCCGGTCAGCGCCCGGCCCTGAATGCGCTCGCGGGCATAGACGGCGGCGTTCTGGTAGGCCACTTCGGAGAGGGCGAGGCCCTGCAGGCCCACGCCCAGCCTTGCAGCGTTCATCATGATGAACATGGCGGCCAGGCCCTTTTCCTTTTCGCCGATCAGCCAGCCGGTCGCGCCGTCATAGTTCAGCACGCAGGTGGAGTTGCCGTGAATGCCCATCTTCTTCTCGATGGAGCCGCAGGAAACCGCGTTGCGCTCGCCCAGCGTGCCGTCCTCGTTCACCAGGAACTTGGGCACGATGAACAGCGAGATGCCCTTCACGTTGTCCGGCGAGGCCGGCATCTTCGCCAGCACCAGGTGGACGATGTTCTCGGCCAGATCATGCTCGCCCGCCGAGATGAAGATCTTGGTACCGGTGATCTTGTAGGTGCCGTCCGCCTGCGGCTCCGCCTTGGTGCGGATGAGGCCCAGGTCCGTGCCGCAATGCGGCTCGGTCAGGTTCATGGTGCCGCACCATTTGCCCGAGATCATGTTGGGCAGGTACTTCTGCTTCTGCTCCTCCGAGCCCACCACCTCGATGGCGGCCACCGCACCGTGGGTCAGGCCCGGGTACATGGCAAAGGCAAGGCTGGCCGAGATCAGATATTCCTCAAACGCGGTACCCAGCACGTAGGGCAGGCCCTGCCCGCCATAGGCCGCCGGCGCGGTCAGCGTGCCCCAGCCGCCCTCGCAGAACTGGTCGTAGGCTTCCTTGAAGCCCGGCGGGGTGGTGACGCTGCCGTCCTCATGGCGGGTGCAGCCGTGCTCGTCGCCCGCCTGATTGATCGGCTGGACCACTTCCTCGGTGAAGCTGGCCGCCTGCTCCAGAATGGCCTGCACCATGTCGGGCGTCGCCTCGGCAAAGCCGGGAAGGTTGGAATAGGAATCCAGCTTCAGCACGTTGTTCAGCAGGAAAAGCGTGTCCTTAACCGGTGCGGTATAAACGGGCATTGGTTGCCTACTCCTCGGATTGGCCTCGTGCCGCCCCGGCCTCGGGGGTGACGAGTGTCTCAAGTGTTGTGCAGAACTGTTGCAGTTCCTCGATCATGGTATCGATGTCGGCCCGCTGCTCGTGCAGCGCGGCAATCCGGGTGCGGCACTTCTCCAGCGTCAGCTGCAGCTGGCGGGCGCGCCCGTCTTCCAGATCATAGAGGTCCAGCATTTCGCTGATCTCGGCGAGCGAGAAGCCCACCCGCTTGCCGCGCAGGATCCACGCCAGCCGCACGAAATCCCGGCGGTGGTAGATGCGATTCTGGCCGCGCCGCTCCGGATTGAGCAGGCCCTGGTCCTCGTAGAAGCGTATGGCGCGCGGCGTGATGTGGAACGCCATCGCCAGCTCGGTGATGGTGAACGGCCCCGGCAGGTCCGGCAGCGCCAGCCCCGAGAAGAAGCCCTGACTGCGGTCATCGGGTGTCCGGTCATGAAATGCGATGTCATCAGGTTCGGATGTCATGCGGCGAAATCTAGTTGACGTTTACGTTAACGTCAACCTCTCCCGACATCCCCCCCTTCAGTTTCGCTTGCGGCTGAGCACCACCATGCCCGCGGTCGCCAGCGAAAGGCCCGCCACATGGAACAGGCCGAACGGCTCGCCCAGCATGAAAACCGCGGCAACGCTGGTCAGAAGCGGCCCGGTACTGCCCACGATGCTCGCCCGCGCCGCGCCCAGCCGGGCAATGGCCTCCGATTGCAGAAACGCTGCAAGCACGGTCGAGATCACCGCAACCGCCGCCATCCAGCCCAAAGCCCCCCATGAAATCCTGGAAACCGCCGCTCCCTCGAACACCATGGCGTGAGTCAGCACCGCAAGGCACGCGGCTGACATGGCAATGGCGGTGAACAGCATGCTGCCCATGCTGGCAATCGGCCTGCCGCTCAGCATCAGGTAGCCCGCGTAAGCAACCGCCGAGCCGAACACCAGCGCCGTGCCGAGCAGCGTGTTGGCCCCGCCCAGCTGCAGGTCATGCCCGAACAAGAGGCCCAGCCCCGCATAGGCCAGCGCCAGCGCGCCCCATGTGCGGCGCGAGATCGGCTGGCGGCGGATGAAGGCGGTGGCCAGCACCACCAGCGCCGGGTAGCAGAACAGGATGAGTCGCTCGAGCTGGGCCGAGACATACTGCAGGCCCATCACGTCGAGGTAGGATGCGCCGTAATAGCCAAGGATGCCGACGCCCGCCGCCTCGGCAATCTGCGCCGCCTTCGGCTTCTCCTCCCGCTGCCGCCACGCCCTGATGCCAATGATCAGGAACACGGGCAGCGACAGCGCCATGCGCCACGCCATCACCGCATCGACCGAGGCCCCGTGCCCGAACGCCAGTTTGATGAAGACCGGCTTCATCGAGTAAAACGTTGTAGCGCAAAGGGCGATGCAGAAGGCAGCCGCATAGCTGCCGGTGGGAATGGCTTGCAGACGCGCGCGCAGACCGGACATGGACGAACTCCCTGGAACGACTTGCGATACGCCTCGGCCTCCGGTCCGACAAGCAATCAAAAGCCCCTCCCCGCTTTGGGCGGGGTCCGGGCAGGCTCACCGTGATATGCTGCCCGCATCATGCACGCTTGAGCTCGAACGGCGGGAGGCAGGCATATGGCGGAACAACCGGCAAGCAACCGCATCACTACCTATGATGAGTTCTTCCTGTTCTACCTGCGCGAGCACGGCCGCCCGGCCACGCGGTACTGGCATTACGCGGGCACCGGACTGGTCATCGCCCTTGCCATTGCTCTTCTTCTGACGGGAAATGTCGCATGGCTTCCGGTCGTGCTGCTGGCCGGATACGGCCCGGCGTGGATCAGCCATTTCTTCATCGAGAAGAACCGCCCTGCCACCTTCCGCTATCCCCTTTGGTCGCTGATGTCGGACTTCCGCATGTTCGGCCTGTGGCTGACCGGGCGGCTGGATGGCTGGCTGGCGCGCGCGGGCGTGCCCCGCTGACGCCTTGCCTTGCGCCCACGGAACAGCCCTTTCCCCGCCCGCGTTGCACCTTGAGGAGTTCCCCCTTCCCTCAAGGACGCACCATGACCGAAGACCGCAAGACCCCGAACCCGAAAATCCAGCAGAAGCGCGGCCAGATCGAAGATCCGCTGATCAAGGGCATGCGCGCCGATGGCGGCCAGATCCTCCACGGCGCGGGCATGAGCGCCAGCGCCCAGCAGAGCGGACGCGGCCTTGGCGAATCCTCCATGAGCCGCAACTGGGATGCGGGCGGCGACCCCGCGCAGGACGAGCGCGGCACCGTCAGCACCGGGCCTGACACGTCCCCGCAGGAGCGTCAGCGCCAGCAGCACGTGCATGAGGATCAGCAGCGCTCCCAGCAGCAGCACCAGTCCGCAAGCGGAACCCAACCCGCCCAGCAGAAGAGTTCCGACCCCAACCGGGGGCACGAGCAGCCTCCGCTGGATGCCACCACCCCGCCGGATGTCCTTGCCCGCAATCCGGACGTGACCAAGCGCTGATCCGGCCCCGCTTCGGCTGGCCCGCCCGCTTCCTCCGCCCGTCCCGCCCGCCGGGCGGACGGCGGTGCTTCGCTCATTCCCGACGGAACAGGCCGCCGTGCGAGCCGTTGCTCGTACTGAGTGACCAAATCTGTGGATGACCAATCCGCCGATCGCGTAGCGGGAGACATGTATCATGACCGACGACAAGCGGAACCGGGGCACGGGCGGGCAACCTCAGCAGGGCCAGCAGGCCAGCCAACAGCAGGGGGGCCAGCAACAGAGCCAGCAGGGTCAATTCGGCCAGTTCCAGTCCGGCCAGACCATGCAGCCGGACCGCCAGCAGAGCCAGCAGAGCCGCACGGATGAAACCGATTCCCAGCAGAACATCTGGGGAGAAGGCTCCGGCTCCAACCAGCAGGCCCAGCAGGCGCACCGCAACCGCACCGAGCGGCTGCACAGCAGCCAGCGCACTGGCGGCACGGCTGAAGAGCAGCCCGGGCAAGGCATGACCGGTCAGAACGCCATGGCCTCCCGCCAGCAGGGTCAGCAGGGTCAGCAAAACCAGCAGGGCCAGCAATCCCAGCAGGGCTCCGGCCAGCAGTTCCAGCAGGCGTCTCAGGGCAGCCGCCAACAGGGGCAGCAGGGGCAGGACGTGAACGCTGATCGCGACCAGCATGTAACCGGCCGCAACCTGCGCACCGGCATGCAGACCGGCCAGCAGGGCGGCGTGTCCGAAAGCACCGACCGGGGCGCGATGATGCAGACCTCGTTGCCCAGCGGCACCAAGTCCCACCGCACCTGGACCCAGACCAGCGGCGGCCAGCAGGCCACCCAGACCAGCCTTGAGGGCGGTCAGTGGCCCGCCCAGGCGCAGGGCCAGAGCGAGGGCCAGAATCAGGGCGAGTTCCAGCCGCAGCAGCAGGAGCCGAGCCAGTCCCGCGGACCGGGCAAGGACCAGCAGCAGGGCGCGAACCGCTGGCAGGATCCGGAGCAGATGATGGACAAACGAGAAGGCCTTACCCAGAACCGCCAGCAGGACCAGAGCCAGACTCAGGATCAGTCCGCCACACAGCAGCAGGGCCAGCAGGAGAACCAGTCTCAGCGGCTCCAGCAGAACCAGCAGGAAGTGCGCGCCTCCACCCGCGATGTGCGCCAGCAGATCGAGCAGGACGCCGCCGAGCGTCATGACAGCCAAGGCTGGCACCCGGAGGAAGGCTCCCACCAGCAGCAGCTGGCCGGCAGCCAGGGCGGCATCGACGATGCAGGCTCGCGCCGCCAGCACAATCAGGACAACCGCAGCCAGGCCTCCGGCGAGATGCTGGAGCAGCGGCAGGGCCTGCGCGGCACGACCGATGACATGGCAAGCACCGAGCAGCGTTCGCAGGGTCAGGCCGCGCCCAATATCGACCAGCAGCAGCGGCAGGGCGGCGCAGGCGGGCAGGACCCGGACCGCCAGCCGGGCTCCGGTGGCCAGCGCGCAGAGGCCGTCGCGGACCGCATTCAGGACGATGACGCCAGCGGCGATCGGGACTTCGGCGGCGGCAGCTCCGGCAAGCGCCGCACCTGAGCCAGCTTTTCTTTTGCTCAAACGAAACGGCCGGGAGACACCTCCCGGCCGTTTGCCTTTTCACGCAGGGGCTGCGAAATCCGCAACCGGCGTTCTACCGGGCCATGGCCAGCACGCGCCGCGCCGCATCGGCGTGCAGCGCCTCGATCATCTGACCGTCCAGCACCGCCAGCCCCTTGCCTTCCTCGCGCGCGGTCTCGAACGCCTCGATGATCCGCCGGGCCTGCGCCACCTCCTCCTCGGAAGGCGCGAAGGCAGCATTGCATGGCGCGATCTGGCTCGGGTGGATCAGCGTCTTGCCGTCAAAGCCGAACTCGCGCGCCTGCCGGCACTGGCGCACCAGACCCTCTTCGTCCTTGATGATCGGGTACATGCCGTCCAGCACGTCGATGTTCGCCGCCCGCGCGGTCATGACCGCGCGGCTCATGGCGTAGTGCAGCGGCAGGCGATCCACCGTCTCGACCGCCCGCAGGTCCTTCACCAGATCGGCAAAGCCCATCACGAGACAGCCCAGCCGATGGCTGGCAAACGCGATGTCCTTCAGCTTCAGGAAGCCGCGCGGCGTCTCGATCATGCACCAGATGGCGGTGCGGGCGTTCGGCCTCACCCCTTCCATCAGGGCTTCCAGCTGCACCACCTCGGCGGCGCTTTCCACCTTGGGCAGCAGAATGGCGTCCGGCTCCGCCTCGGCGGCTTCCTGCACGTCGGCGATGCCCCACGGCGTATCCAGCCGGTTGACGCGGATCACCAGTTCCCGGTGGCCGTAGCCGCCGCCCCGCACCGCCTCGGCCGCCGCCGTGCGGGCTGCCTGCTTGGCGTCCGGCGCCACCGCGTCTTCCAGATCGATGATGACCACGTCACAGTCCAGCGCCTTGGCCTTCTCGAGCGCGCGGGCGTTGGAGGCAGGCATGTAGAGCGCACTGCGGCGCGGGCGGTTAGATGCGGTCATGAAACTCTCCTTGTCCGCAGGCGTCGTAACAAAAAAGGCGGGCGCTTGAAAAGGCGAACGCCGCACTGCCTCTCCAGTCTGGTGGTGCCGTGTGCGCCGGGCTGGCCTAAGGACGATCGCATGACCCTCATCGACACCTCCTCAGTTCCCCATGACTGGCTCTATCCCGCCTCGCTTCAGGCCGCCTCCCAGATCCAGCGCGAGATGGCCCGCCAGGTGGTGCGGGAAGACGCCCTCGGCCCGGTGAGCACGCTGGCCGGCGTCGACACCAGCATGAAATGGCGGGATACCACAGGCCCCATCCATGCCGCCATCGTGCTTCTGGACTGGCCCTCGCTTGCCCTGCGCACCAGCGCTGCTCTCAGCGCGCCCAGCCCCATTCCGTATGTGCCGGGCTACCTCGGCTTTCGGGAGTGTCCCAGCCTCGTTGGCGCCTACGCCCAGCTGCCCGCCGTGCCAGACATCATCTTTGTCGATGGCCACGGCATCAGCCACCCCCGCGGTCTCGGCATCGCTAGCCATTTGGGCGTGCTGCTGGACCGGCCGACCATCGGCGTTGCCAAGAGCATCCTCGTCGGGGAGCCGCTTGGCCCGCTGGGCGAGGAACCGGGGGATCGCACGCCGCTGGTCTGGAAGGGAGAGACCATCGCCATGGTGCTGCGCACCCGCCGCCGCGCCCGCCCGCTCTACATCTCCACCGGCCATCGCGTGTCACTGGAAACGGCGGTTTCGTGGGTGATGCAGGCCACTCGCGGCTATCGCCTGCCCGAGCCCACCCGGCTGGCGCACGAGGCCGCCAACGCCCATCGCCGCCGTCAGGTGGCGCTTGAAGGCGGCCCGGACGCTGCCGTTCTTCCTCTGGAAGACGAGGCGGACCTGTGATTTCGG
>NZ_DATBUP010000122.1:0-23321 GCF_036515995.1 Pedomonas sp.
GCGCCCCGATCCTGCTTGTGCGCAACGTTACCCGCGCATCACTTCATTGATGGCAGCCTTCTGGTCAGGTTCGATCAGCCCCATCAGCACCGCCCAGAACCCGGCCACGGCTTCGGGCCCGGCCTCGCCATAGGCGTGGGCCATCCGCTCACGAATTGCCTCGAAGGTCTCGCGCTCCAGCGTCGAGCCGTTCTCGGTCAGGTAGAGCAAACGCTGGCGCTTGTCGTGACGGCCAACGACCGAGACCACATAGCCCTTGGACTGCAGGTCCGACAGAACCCGACTCAGGCTCTGCTTCGTGATCTGCAACAGCTTCAGCAGGTCGGAAACTGACAAACCGGGCCGCCGGCCGATGAAATACAGCGCGCGGTGATGAGCCCTGCCGAAGCCATGTTTCTCCAGCAGGGCATCCGGGCCTTTGGTAAAGTCCCTGTATCCAAAATAAAGGAGTTCGATCCCGCGACGAAGCTCTGCCTCGCGCAGGAACAGGGGGGAAGCAAGGGAATTTGCGTCAGCCATGTTGACATATATCCCTTAGAATGTTACCCGACACAAGCTCTCAAATGAAAGAATATTAGAAATTTCAGACAGCCTAGAGAGGTTCCATGTCCGAGCGTCCCTTCCATGACCGCGACGGCTTTATCTGGTTTGACGGTCAACTCGTTCCCCACCGCGATGCTAAGGTGCATGTGCTGACCCACGCGATGCACTATGGTTCGTCGGTATTCGAAGGGCAGCGCGCGTACGACGGCACGATCTTCAAGCTCGAAGAGCACACCGCACGCCTGCGCGCCTCGGCCAACCTGCTGGGCTTCGATCTCCCTTACACCGACGATGAGATCAACACCGCCTGCTACGAGTTGATGAAGGCCAACAACCTGACCAACTGCTACCTGCGCCCCGTCGCCTGGCGCGGTTCGGAGCAGATGGGCATCTCCGCGCAGAAGACGAAGATCCACGTCGCCATCGCCTGCTGGGAATGGCCTTCCTACTACTCGATGGAAGAACGCCTGAAGGGCCTGAAGCTCGACATTGCGCGCTACCGCCGCCCCGCGCCCTACACCGCGCCGAGCGCCGCCAAGGCCGCGGGCCTTTACATGATCTGCACCGTGTCGAAGCACGCCGCTGAGGACAAGGGCTGCGCTGACGCCATGATGATGGATTACCGCGGCCGCGTGGCCGAGGCGACCAGCGCCAACATCTTCTTCGTGAAGAACGGCGAGATCCACACGCCGGACCCCGACTGCTTCCTGAACGGCATCACCCGCCAGACCGTGATCCAGCTCGCCGAGAAAGCCGAGATCCCGGTTCATGTTCGCCCCATCTGGCCGGAAGAGCTGTCTGATTTCGACGAATGCTTCCTCACCGGCACCGCCGCCGAGGTCTCCCCGGTTGCCGAGATCGGTCCGTGGAAGTTCACCCCGGGCGATGTCTGCAAGCGCCTGATGACCGATTACGACAATCTGGTCTGGGGCCGCACCAACGGCTGAAGCAGGTTCGTCTCCAGAACGGCTTGACCTGAAAACGAATTTCATTTGTCCTCCGGGCTGCAGTGCGTTGCCCGGAGGATTTTTTTTATGATCAGACCCGCCCGCCCCGAAGATGCGGACGCCATCTGGGCCATTCTCGAGCCGGTCATCCGTGAGGGCGAAACCTACGCCATCAACCGGGACATGAGCCGGGAGGACGCCCTCGCCTACTGGCTGTCTCCCAGCCACCGCACCTTTGTGTTCGAGGAGGACGGCCAGATCCTGGGGACCTACTACCTGCGCACCAATCAGGCGGGTGGCGGCAGCCATGTATGCAACTGCGGCTACATGGCCTCCCCGGCTGCACGGGGGCGCGGGATCGCCACCAAGCTATGCCTGCACTCGCTGGATCTCGCCCGCGAGCTTGGCTACCGCGCCATGCAGTTCAATTTCGTCATCAGCACCAACGATACGGCCGTGCGCCTGTGGCAGAAGCTGGGCTTCGATATCGTCGGCCGCCTGCCCGGCGCCTTCCACCACCCCCGCCTAGGCTACGTGGATGCGCTGGTATTCTATCAGGACCTGACCAAGGCCTGAGGCAGGCTGAAAACGGCGAGGGAGCCGGGCGGGAAGCCCCGCTCCCTCGGTTCAGCTAAAGGGTCATCACCCGTGCGCCAGTGCCGCGAGCAGCAGCAGCGCCACGATGTTGGTGATCTTGATCATCGGGTTCACCGCAGGTCCGGCGGTGTCCTTGTAAGGATCCCCCACCGTGTCGCCGGTCACGGCCGCCTTGTGGGCATCTGAGCCCTTGCCGCCGTGATGGCCGTCCTCGATGTACTTCTTGGCGTTGTCCCAAGCGCCGCCGCCCGAGGTCATGGAGATGGCCACGAACAGACCGCCGACGATTACGCCGAGCAGCAGCGCGCCCAGTGCCGCGAAGCCCTGCGCCTGTCCTGCAACGGCCGAGATGGCATAGTACACCACGATCGGCGCCAGCACCGGCAAGAGGCTCGGGAAGATCATTTCCTTGATCGCCGCCTTGGTGACGAGATCGACCGTACGCGCGTAATCCGGCTTGGACGTGCCCGCCATGATGCCGGGGTTGTTGCGGAACTGGGTGCGGACTTCCTCCACAACCGCGCCGGCGGCGCGGCCAACCGCCGTCATGCCGAGCGCACCGAACAGGTAGGGCAGCAGCGCGCCGAGCAGCAGCCCGACGACGACAAATGGGTTGGAGAGGGAGAAGTCGATGGTCAGCTCAGAAAAGTAGGTCCGCAGATCGGCGGCATAGGCCCCGAACAGCACCAGCGCGGCCAGACCGGCCGAGCCGATGGCATAGCCTTTGGTGACGGCCTTGGTGGTGTTGCCAACCGCGTCCAGCGCGTCGGTGTTCTTGCGCACACCGGCGTCCAGCCCCGCCATTTCGGCGATGCCGCCTGCGTTGTCGGTTACCGGCCCATAGGCGTCCAGCGCGACGACCATGCCCGCCAGCGCCAGCATGGCGGTTGCGGCAAAACCGATACCCATGACGCCCGCAAGGCTGTAGGTGAAGATCATGCCCGCGCAGATCACCAGCGTCGGCAGAGCCGTCGCTTCAAGGCTCACCGCCAGACCCTGGATGATGTTGGTGCCGTGGCCCGTCACGGACGCGGTGGCGATGGACTGCACCGGCCGGAAGTTGGTGCCGGTGTAATATTCGGTGATCCACACCAGAAGGCCGGTCACGGCCAACCCGATGAGGCTGCAGATGAACAGATCCATGCTGGAGAAGGTCACGCCGCCAGCGGTGATGGCGTCACCGCCCGGGCCGATCACCCAGGGAATGAGGAAATAGAACCCGATGGCCGAGAGGATCGCGGTGACCCAGAAGCCCTTGTAGAGCGCCCCCATGATGTTCTGCGACTGGCCCAGCCGTACGAAGAAGGTGCCGATGATGGATGTCAGGATGCACAGCCCGCCGATGGCCAGCGGAAGCACCATCAGGTTGCCAAGCAAGCCCATACCCTGCGTTGTATCGTACAGCAGGGCGGAGAGCACCATGGTTGCGCCGACCGTCACCACGTAGGTCTCGAACAGGTCTGCGGCCATGCCGGCGCAGTCCCCCACGTTGTCGCCCACGTTGTCGGCGATCACGGCCGGATTGCGCGGATCGTCCTCCGGGATACCCGCTTCCACCTTGCCGACGAGGTCAGCGCCCACGTCCGCCGCCTTGGTGAAGATGCCGCCGCCAAGCCGCGCGAAGATCGAAATGAGCGATGCGCCGAAGCCCAGCGCCACCAGCGCGTCGATGACCACCCGGTCCCCGACCGCATAGCCCAGCACGCGGGTGAGGATGAGGAAGTAAACGGCAATGGCCAACAGGGCGAGGCCTGCCACCAAAAGCCCGGTCACGGCACCGGCGCGGAACGACAGGGTCAGTCCTTGCTGCAAACCGTGCCTCGCAGCTTCGGCCGTGCGCACGTTGGCCTTCACCGACACGTTCATGCCGACGAACCCGGCCAGACCCGAGCAGATGGCGCCAATGACGAAGCCGATCGCCGGGTAGACGTCGAGCGTGAAGAAGATCACCGCGGCGACGACGACGCCGACAATGGCGATGGTGGTGTATTGCCGGTTCAGGTATGCCCTCGCACCCTCCTGAATGGCCGCTGCAATTTCCTGCATCCGTTCGGATCCAGCCGGTGCGGCCAGCACGGAACGGGCGGCAAACATGCCGTAAATCAGTGCGATGACTCCGCACGCAATAGACGCGTAAAGTATGTCCACGAGCGATTCCCCTTGGTTACAAGCCTCGTTTTCATGGACGCATCGCAACGACAGGGCATTTTCCGCGGCCCGCTAAGCGGTTTCTCGTTCGGGAAAATGACTGGAATCAACAGGATGGGGCCGTCTGCGCGCTCCTGCGCGGGCAAAAGGCCCCAAACGCCACGTATCACACGTTGCTACGGTCGCGGATCGTTGCAAATGCGCGAGACAGTGGCAAGTCATCTCGGGAATGAGGCGGTTTACCCCCCTCATTCGCCCGATTTATTCAGATGGAAAAGGCTGGATCAGCGTGTCAGCTCAAATGGGCAGCGCAGTGGTGATCTGAACAGTGCGAACGGCGTCCCGCCCCAGTGTGCCGTTGACGGCATCGCGCAGTACGCGCTGGGCCGCCGGATAATCCAGAAGCAGGGGATTGCCCTTGTCGGCAACGCTGGTGCGGGACAGCGTTTCGTTGATGGCGTGGCGCATCATGGGAATGCGGGCCTTCACGAACTCCACATCTTCCACCTTCACCTCGAACTTCAGGTCAAGGTTCATGTAACCGCTAAGCGAACCTTCCGGATTGATCAGGGGAACGGTCAGGCGGTTGATCTCCACGAACTCGGGCGGTGCGGGCGGCCCCTTGGGCTCGGCGGGCGCTTCCGCCTCGCTCTTGTCCGAAGCATTCGGCGCGAGGAACAGGAAATAAGCCGTCGCTCCGCCGCCGCCCAGCAACAGGCCGACCACGGCCAGCAGCACCGGCACCAGTTTGGACGGCTTCTTGACCTCGACAACGACATCGCCATCCGCATCGGGTGTCTTGAATTTCGGCGCCTTACCCATGTTCGTACCCCAACGTCGTCACCGCAAGCCGGGTACCATCGGGGCCAAGCACGGATAGCCCCTGCCCTGCCTCCACCCGGCCGATGCGGGTGATGCTAAGCCCGAAACGTTGAGAAAGCGCCAACACGGCCTCCCTTTGCGCAGGGTCGGCCGAGAACAGAATTTCGTAATCATCCCCGCCCGTCGCCAGCTGCACCCGGCGAGGCAGATCATCTCCCGCCCATGCGGCGGCAGCCTCGGACAGCGGCACGCGTGCCAGCTTGATCACAACCGACACATCGGACGCGTCCGCAATATGGCCTGCATCCGCCAGCAGCCCGTCCGACACGTCCGCCGAGCCTCGCGCCAGCCCCAGCAGCGCCGGGCCAAGCTCCACGCGTGGTTGCGGCCAGCGGTAGCGCTGTGTGGCAAAGTCCCGGTGTTCACTTGGCAGGTCCAGCTTGTGGGTGAGCACCTGAAGGCCGAGCCAGCCGTCCCCGATGGTGCCGGTCACATAGAGGTCATCACCCGCTCTGGCATGCTCGCGGCTGAGTGCCTGTCCGGCCGGCGCGGAGCCGATGGCGGTCAGGCTCAACACCATGCGCTCACCTGCTTGAATCGTATCCCCGCCCCACAGCTGCACGCCGTAGCGCTCCAGATCCGCGCCCAGACCGCGCACGAATGCCGTCAGCCACGCCTCGTCCTGACGGGGCGTCAGGCCGAAGCCGAGCAGCACGCCTTCGGGCGTGGCACCTTTTGAGGCAAGATCGGAAAGGTTGACGCGCAGCAGCTTGGCGGCGATGGCCTCGGGCGGGTCCTGGGCCAGAAAATGTACCCCCTCGGCCACCATGTCCTTGGTGAGGACGATATCGCGCGCCCCAGGCGCGGGCCACACGGCCACATCGTCCCGCAGGCCGCGGGCGGCAGGCGCGCGAGCGATCGGCGCAAGCAGGCGGCCGATCAGCTCGAACTCCTTCATGCCCACACTCTCAGCAACGGACTCAGTTGCCCTTGCGGCCGGTTGCGCCGCCGACACGGTCCAGCAGGCCATTCACGAACGCGGCTTCGCGGTGTTCATAGAAGGCGTGGGCCACGTCCACGTATTCGGTGATGATGACGGCGGTCGGCACGTCCGGGCGGGCCACCAGTTCATAGACGCCTGCGCGTAGGATCTGGCGCATCGGGCGATCCAGACGGTCCAGCGTCCAGCCTTCGGCCAGATGATTGCCGATCATCTCGTCCACTTCGTCACGGCGCGCCCACGCGCCCGAGACGATATCATCAAACAGGTTACGATCGGCCCGGATGTAGGTGTCGCCCTCGATCTCGCTGCCCAGCCGGTGATCGTGGAACTCCTTCAGGACGCGGGCAACGGACTCGTCGCCCATTTCCACTTGATAGAGCGCCTGCACGGCGGCCAGACGTGCCGCGCTGCGCGCGGTGCCGGGACGGGTCTTCGGTTTCAGCGTTTCTTCAGCCACGGTTTCAGCCTTCCGCGCCAAACTGGCGACGATAGCCCACCATTGCCAATGCGGCTTGAACGGCTGCCCGGCCCTTGTTGCCACGGCCCACGCGCGCCCGCTCCCAGGCCTGCAGGAAATTCTCGGTGGTCAGGATGCCATAGCCGATAGCCAGACGCTCCCGCACCGACAGATCCATCAGGCCGCGCGCGCTTTCCTCGCACACGTAGTCATAGTGAGTGGTCTCGCCACGCACCACGAGGCCCAGCGCCACGTAACCATCGAACTTGCCACTCTTGGCAGCCATGGCGATCGCGCCCGGAATCTCAAAAGCGCCCGGCACGGAAATCCGCTCCCACGTTGCGCCCGCGGCTTCCAGAGCCTCGATAGCGCCCTTGGCCAGTTCGTCGGCGACATCCTCGTAAAAACGAGCTTCGACAATCAGGATATGCGGTGCGGTCATGTACCTACCTAGCGTAACAAGCTTGAAAGAAGAAAGAGCGGGTAAGGCCAGCGTGTACTCAGCTGACCTTGAACTGGATCTCGTCCACCACCTCGAGGCCGTAGCCTTCAAGGCCGATGATGTTGTGCTTGGGCGAACGGGTCAGCAGCTTCAGCTGCTTCAGGCCCAGATCGACGAGGATCTGCGCGCCGATGCCGTAGTCGCGCAGCACCTGCTCCTCGCCGGTCGTGCCTGCGCGCGCCTTGATGGTCTGGGACACGCGGTCCGGACGGGCATCGCGGATGACGACCAGAACGCCCTCGCCGTGCTCGGCAATGGCGCGCATGGCGGACTGGAGCTGGTGGGTGTTGGAGGTCTTCTCGCCCAGAACGTCATCGAAGATCGAGAGGGCGTGCATGCGCACCAGCGTCGGCTTGCTGGGGTCGATATCGCCCTTGATCAGCGCCAGATGCTCGGCATACTCAGCTTGGTTGACGTAGGTTTTCACCTTCCACTCGCCGCCGTGCATGCTGTCGATCTTGCCCTCGGCAACGCACGCGACCAGATTGTCGTGACGGCGGCGGTAGGCGATCAGATCGGCAATGGTGCCGACCTTGAGGCCGTGGAACTGCGCGAACGTCAGCAGGTCCGGCAGGCGGGCCATGGTGCCGTCGTCGTTCATGATCTCGCAGATCACGCCGGCGGGCTGGAGCCCGGCCAGACGGGCGATGTCAACGGCCGCTTCGGTGTGACCGGCGCGAACCAGCACGCCGCCCTCGCGGGCCATCAGCGGAAAGACGTGGCCGGGCGTGACCAGATGGTCCTTGCCCTTGGTCGGGTCAATGGCAACGGCCACGGTGCGGGCGCGGTCGGCAGCAGAAATGCCCGTGGTCACGCCCTCGCGCGCCTCGATGGAGACGGTAAAGGCGGTCTCGTGCCGGGTGCCGTTGTTCTTGCTCATCAGCGGCAGGTCGAGCTGGCGCACGCGCTCGGCGGTCAGCGACAGGCAGATGAGGCCGCGGCCGTACTTGGCCATGAAGTTGATGGCATCCGGGGTCGCCATCTGGGCCGGAATGATGAGGTCGCCCTCGTTCTCCCGGTCCTCGTCGTCCACCAGAATGAACATCCGGCCGTTGCGGGCGTCCTCGATGATCTCCTCGATGGGAGACAGGGCCTGCAAGTCGCTGGCTTGGACCGTCTTCAGCATGACGCAACCTCCTTGAGACGCGCAACATAACGCGCCAGCACGTCGATCTCGATATTGATGGAATCGCCCACCTTGATCTGCCCCAGCGTGGTGCAGCTCTGGGTGTGGGGAATGACGTTCACGTCGAACAGCACGCCGTCCGGGCCGTCCTCGACGCCGTTCACGGTCAGCGAAATGCCGTCGATGGTGACGGAGCCCTTCTGGGCGATGTAAGGCGCAAGCGCCTTGGGCCCCAGGAACTGGATACGGCGGGAAGCGCCTTCCGGCACGATGCTGGTCACGCGGCCGACGCCGTCCACATGGCCGGTCACGATATGGCCGCCCAGTTCGTCGCCCACCTTCAGCGCCCGCTCGAGATTGACGCGCGAGCCGGCAGCCCAGCTGCCAAGCGCGGTGCGGGAGAGCGTCTCGCCAGAGGCATCGACGGCGAACCAGTTCGGCCCCTTGTCGACAACGGTGAGGCACACGCCCGAGCAGGCGATGCTTGCGCCGATCTCGACCGTTTCAAGATCGAACGCCGTCTCGATGACCACGCGCGTATCGCCCCGATCCTCGATGGAGCGGATGGTGCCGATATCTGTGATGATTCCAGTGAACATAACTGCTTCCCGTTAGCGGATACGCTCAAAAACCGCCAGCCGAACTTCGCCTAGCAAGGAGTTGTCGAGCATGTTCCAGCGGCCATGGGCATCGCCCAGCCGCTCAAGGCCAAAATCTTCAACGCCGCTGCGGCCTTTTCCGATCACAATTGGCGCAGTGTACCACAGCAGCCTATCGACCAGATCGTGTTTCAGCAGGTCAGCCGCAAGCCCCGCTCCGCCTTCGGCCAGCACCCGCAGCGCTCCTTGCGCCGCCAGGCCTGCCAGCATTTCGGGCAGGGACTCGCCCGCCAGGATCTCGGCCTTGCCCGCGAGCCTCAGCGCGGCCGGAATAGCATCCAGCGTGCGGCTGGCGACAACCGGACGCGGCGAACGGTTCTCAAGCCCCGCCAGACGCACGTCCAGCAGCGGATCGTCCGCTTCAAGCGTGCGGCGGCCGATCAGAATAACATCATGACGCGCCCGCTCCAGATGAGCGTGGGCCCGCGCCTGCGGTCCGGTGATCCAGCGGCTTTCACCGCTCGCCAGCGCGATGCAGCCGTCCAGCGACGTTGCCAGCTTCAGGGTGACTTCCGGACGCCCCTCGGCAAGACGCAGGCGAAAACCTCGCTGCTGGCGCACCGCCTCGGCCTCGCACACGCCGGTGATGGTTGCGATGCCTGCCTCCGCCAACGCCCGAGCCCCGTCTCCGCGCGTGCGCGGGTCCGGATCCTGCGTGGCGATCACCACGCGGGCCGGGCGGGCCTTCAGCAGCAAACTGGTACAGGACGGGCCGCGCGGGCTGACATGGGCGCACGGCTCCAGCGTCACGTAAACCGTTGCGCCTTCGGCGGCGTCTCCCGCCTGCTCCAGCGCCATGGCTTCGGCATGAGGGCGACCGCCCGGCTGGGTCCAGCCCCGGCCGACGACGCGGCTGTCCTTCACGATGACACAGCCGACGGACGGATTGGGCTGCGTCTGGCCAAGGCCGCGCTCGGCCAGGGTCAGCGCAACGCGCATCCACCGGAAATCCTGGTTCACCGAAGCCATCCGTCCGCCAATCGATCCGACCTGAGACTACTCGCTCTTCCAGACATCCAGCTCGCGGTCCTCGCCGAGCTTCTCGCCCAGCTTGCCGACGAACGTCTCGAAGTCCTTGGCTTCACGGAAGTTCTTGTAAACAGAGGCGAAGCGCACATAGGCCACCGGGTCCAGCGCTTCCAGCCGCTCCATAACCAGTTCGCCGATCTGGTGGGCGTGAATCTCGCTCTCGCCCATCGACTCGAGCTGGCGGACGATGCCCGTCACCAGCCGGTCGGTCTGCTCCGGCTCCACCGGGCGCTTGCGCAGCGCAATGCGCACGGAGCGCTCCAGCTTGTCGCGCTCGAACGTCTCGCGCTTGCCGGACTTCTTGACCACGGTCAGTTCGCGCAGCTGAACCCGCTCGAACGTGGTGAAACGGGCAGCGCAAGCCGGGCACTGGCGACGCCGCCGGATCGCCGAGTTGTCCTCGGTCGGGCGGCTATCCTTAACCTGCGTATCGTCGTGACTGCAAAATGGACAACGCATCAGCGCATCCGCCTTTCATACAGATTGGCGAGCATGGCCGGACACTAATCCACGCTAGATATGGTGTCCACCGCCCATGCGGCCCGCAACATCAATTCCCCGTCAGTCCAGCAGGTTCCAAGCCCTCTGTTGAGCTGGGCAATATGCCCTGATGCCGTGAAAGCGCGGCCATCCAGACGGAAAAGCCCGGCTCCCCTTCCGGGAAGCCGGGCTTCATCCTCAAGCCGGATCTTTCAGGCTCAGCCCTGATAGATCGGGAAACGCTTGCACAGGGCCGCAACGCGGGTGCGCACTTCAGCTTCCACCTGGCCGTTGTTCTCCGGACCGTTGGCAACGAGGCCGTCCAGAACGTCAGCGATCAGATCGCCGATTTCCCTGAACTCCTCTGCGCCGAAACCGCGGGTGGTGCCGGCGGGCGAGCCCACGCGGATGCCCGAGGTCTTGGTCGGCGGAAGCGGGTCGAACGGCACGCCGTTCTTGTTGCAGGTGATGTTGGCGCGCTCCAGAGCCTCGTCGGCGTCCTTGCCGGTCAGGCCCTTCGGACGCAGGTCGATCAGCGCCAGGTGGGTATCGGTGCCGCCAGCAACAACGTCACAGCCGCGCTCCTTCAGGCGCGCCGCCAGAACCTGTGCGTTCTCGATGACCTTCTTGGCGTAGACCTTGAACTCCGGCTGCAGCGCCTCGCCGAAGGCCACGGCCTTGGCAGCGATGACGTGCATCAGCGGACCGCCCTGCAGACCCGGGAACACGGCCGAGTTGATCTTCTTGGCGATGTCCTCGTTGTTGGTGAGGATCATGCCGCCACGCGGACCACGCAGGGTCTTGTGGGTGGTGGTGGTCACGATGTCGGCGATCGGCAGCGGGTTCGGGTGCGCGCCGCCCGCAACGAGACCGGCGAAGTGCGCCATGTCGACCATCAGCAGCGCGCCGACCGAGTCGGCGATTTCGCGGAACTTCTGGAAGTCCAGCGTGCGCGGGTAGGCCGAGCCGCCGGCAATGATGAGGCGCGGCTTGTGCTCCTGCGCCAGACGGGCAACCTCGTCGAAGTCGATCAGGTGGGTTTCGGGGTCCACGCCGTACTGCACGGCATTGAACCACTTGCCCGACATGGCCGGCGGCGCGCCGTGGGTCAGGTGGCCGCCTGCGGCCAGCGACAGGCCCATCACGGTCTCGCCCGGCTTCACCAGCGCCAGCATGACAGCGCCGTTGGCCTGCGCGCCGGAGTGCGGCTGCACGTTCACGAACTGCGCGCCGAACAACTCCTTGGCGCGGTCGATGGCCAGCTGCTCCACGATGTCGACGTGGTGGCAGCCCTGATAGTAGCGCTTACCCGGGTAGCCTTCGGCGTACTTGTTGGTTAGCACGGAGCCCTGAGCTTCCAGCACCGCCTGGGAGACGATGTTCTCGGAGGCGATCAGCTCGATCTGATCCTGCTGGCGGCCCAGCTCGCCCTGGATGGCGGCGGCAACGGCCGGGTCAGCCTGCGCGACGCTGGCGGTAAAGAAGTCAGCTGCGCGGCCCTCGGCCTTGGGCGCAATAGCGGCGGAAGTCATCGCTTATTCTCCTTGGGTACGTACTGGAGCATTGCCTGAAGCGGGCGCAGGCGGATTGGACAGTTTGTCGATCCGCCGCTGGTGACGGCCGCCATCGAAGGGGGTCGCCAGGAACTCTTTCAGAATATCACGGGCCATGTCGACGCCGGTCAGGCGCTCGCCAAGGGCAAGCACGTTGGCGTCATTGTGCTGGCGGGCAAGCCGCGCCATCAGGCCGTTGGTGCACAGCGCCGCCCGAATCGCCGGATTGCGGTTGGCCGCAATGGAAATACCGATGCCCGACCCGCAGACCACGACACCCAGCTGCGCCTTGCCGCTGGCCACTGCATCAGACACGGCATAGCCGAAGTCCGGGTAGTCAACCGACTCGGAACCGCAGGTGCCCATGTCCAGCGCGTTGAACCCGGCTTCGTTCAGGTCCTGCATGAGGATCTGCTTCAGCGCAACGCCCGCATGATCCGAACCGATCGCGACTGTCTTGGTCATGGCATCTCTCGACTCGTAAACAGAAACACGGCCCGGCCCAGAGGCCTGCCGTGATGAGGGCGCGCATACCACAGGGCGGCCAACAGGGCTAGAGCAGCTTTCATAGCCGCTCTGCCGCCCGGTGCATGCCTGCTATGCGTTTCGGATCTGGCATGTTTTCCGGGGCCGACCCGCGGCAGAATCCATGAGACACACGATAGATCATCCGGACAAAAGCCCATAGGCCCGCAATCGGGTTTAAACGCCTGCTGAGAGGTTTTTGCCTATCTAGGCTAGGGTGGTGGCACCACCCCTCGGAATCGCGCCCAGCGAGGCTTTACGGGCGATTACGGGGCATGCCAGAGGCAGGGATTCTGCCAGGTCAGACGATCAGGCCGCGCCGGGCGGGTGCGGCAGGCATGGAACGCTCCTCGCCCTGCCCTGCATCAGCCGCTGCATCGGCGCGCCCCAGCAGGGCTTTCAGCTTGCGCACCGCGGCATTGGCCAGCAGGTGGCTGGGCGTCAGGCTGGAGCCGACGATGACTGCCTCCAGCCCCGTGAGCGGATCAACCGCGCACACCTTCACACTGCTGCCAACGGGCGTGAACTCGACCAGAAAGCCCTCAAGGTCTTGATCAGGGTTCACGGCGCGCGACCGGCCTCAGGCGGCCAGCTTGAGTTCGAGGCGATCCCAGATTTCCAGCAGCGCATCGCGTAGGGCATACATCATGGCGTCGTCGTGCTGCGGGGTCGGCGTGAAGCGCAGGCGCTCGGTGCCCCGCGGCACGGTCGGGTAATTGATCGGCTGCACGTAGATACCGTACTCGAGCAGCAGGATGTCCGAGATCTTCTTGCAGCGCACCGGATCGCCCACCTGCACGGGGACGATGTGGCTGACCGACGGCATGACCGGAAGACCGGCTTCGGACAGCAGCTTCTTGAGGAAGGCCGCGCGCTCCTGATGGCGCTCACGCTCGGCGTTGCTTTCCTTCAGGTGCTTGACGCTCGCCAGCGCGCCCGCCACCAGAACCGGCGCGAGCGAGGTGGAGAAGATGAAGCCCGGCGCATAGGAGCGCACAACGTCGACGATCGTCTTGGAAGCGGTGATGTAGCCGCCCATCACGCCGATGGCCTTGGCCAGCGTGCCCTCGATGATGGTCACCCGGTCCGCCACGCCGTCCCGCTCGGAGACGCCGCCGCCGCGCGCGCCATACATGCCGACGGCATGCACTTCATCCAGGTAGGTGATGGCGTTGTACTTGTCGGCCAGATCGCAGATCGCTGCGATCGGCGCGATGTCACCGTCCATCGAGTACACGGACTCGAAGGCAATCAGCTTGGGCGTGTCCAGCGGGTACTGCTGGAGCAACTCTTCCAGATGCTCGATGTCATTGTGACGAAACACCTGCTTCTCGCATCCCGAGTGGCGTATGCCCGCGATCATCGAAGCGTGGTTCAGCTCGTCCGAGAAGACGACGCAGCCCGGCAGCAGCTTGGCCAGCGTCGAGAGCGTCGCGTCATTGGAAACGTAGCCGGACGTGAAGGTCAGCGCCGCTTCCTTGCCGTGCAGGTCCGCCAGCTCGGCTTCCAGCTGCAGGTGGTAGTGGGTGTTGCCGCTGATGTTACGGGTGCCGCCAGAGCCTGCGCCCACGTCGTGCAGAGCCTCTTCCATCGCCGCGATCACCTTGGGGTTCTGACCCATGCACAGGTAATCGTTGGAGCACCACATCACGATCGGGCGTTCACCGTTATGCCCTGCAAAGCAGCGGGCGTTCGGGTAGGCGCCGCGGTTGCGCAGGATATCGATGAAGACTCGATAACGGCCCTCCTGGTGCAGGCGATCGATCGCCTCCTGGAAGAATCTCTCGTAGTTCATAGCCATACGCCTTAGGGCCGTTACTCCTGCGCGAAACCTAGGTATTCCCGGTTAGCGTCGCAATTGCCAAACTTGTCGCAACCTTGTCAGAACAAAATGGCACAATCTGGGTCAGCGTAAGGTAAACGCTGCAATTCTACGCCAGACCGCCGCCACAGTTCAGCCCAATTGCAAATCCCCCCCTTCGGGCACGGCAAAGTGCGCCTCGACCGCCTCCGCCGTCACGTCCGCCAGGGTTGCAGGATTCCATTTAGGCGAGCGATCCTTATCCACAAGCTGGGCACGAACGCCTTCGTAAAAATCCTTGCCGTGGCGGATATTGCAGACGAGGCGATACTCCTGCCGCAGGCATTCGGCCAGATCGAGCGAAGCGCCCGCCCGCACCGCCCGCAGCGTCAGCTTGAGCGAGGTGGGAGACAGGCCAAGCAGCCGGTCGCGCACGCCCGCAGCCCATTCATCGCCCGCAGACAGCGCCGCCGCGATGTCTTCCACCGTCTCTCCGGCAAAGTAGCGATCGATCTCGGACTGCCGCTCCGCCAGCGGGGCTGCACCCGGCTCTTCCTGGAAACGGGCGAGAATATCGTCAACCGAGCCCGACTCCGACACCAGCGCCTCAAACAGCGCCTCGATCTTCCCGGACGGCACATAATGAGTGGCGATGCCCGCATAGAGGCAGTCCGCCGCCTTCAGCCGCTCGCCGAGCAGGCCGAGGTAAACACCGAGCTGCCCCGGCATTCCGCCGAGCAGATGAGTGCCGCCCACGTCCGGAATGAGGCCGATGCCCGTCTCTGGCATGGCGAACAGGGTTTTCTCCGTGGCAATGCGATACGGCCCATGCACCGACAGGCCGACGCCGCCGCCCATCACGATGCCGTCCAGCAACGCCACATAGGGCTTGGAGAGGACGCTGGTCAGGTAATCCGCCCGGTACTCGTCCCAGAAGAAGCGGCAGTAGCCCTCGCCCCCTTCCTTCCCCAGATTGTAGAGGCTCACAACGTCGCCGCCTGCGCAGAACGCCCGATCACCCGCGCCGCGAATAACGATCCGCTCGACCTCGGGGCTCGCGTCCCACACCTTCACCTGATCGTAGAAGGCCACCAGCATCTCGCGCGTCAGGGCATTGAGGGCCTTGGGCCGGTTCAGCGTGACGACGCCCGCGCGACCACGGATCTCAAACAGCACGTCCTCAAACACGGTTTCCATTCAACCCTCCCCAGTTGCACAGGTTTTCGCGCGCAGCCGTACCGCAACCGGGTCGCTCTGGCCAAGCCCTAAGATGCCGTTGCCCTAGAGCGTCACGATCCTGTCCAGACCATAGCCCGCCAGCGCCGGAGCCAGCCGCTGCGCCTCCGCATCGCCACGGGTGAAAACGGCAAGGCCATAAGGCTCGCCTTCCCACTCAACGTCATTGCACAGGTACGCCACGCGGCGAGCGATGCCCTCGCCGCTGTCCACCCACTGGAACGGGCGCGGCGCGGCGGCCATCAGTTCGTTCTTCACCAGCGGGAAATGGGTGCAGGCCAGCACAATCGTATCGAGCCTGTCCGCGCCCGGCTGGCTCAGCAGACCATCCAGCACGGCCCGGTATTCGTCCGTCGAGGTCGCGTCGCCGCGCAGCTTGCGCTCCGCCAGCAGCACCAGCTCGGCCGAGCCGTGGCGCAGCACCAGGCAATCGCTTGCGAATTCGCGCACCAGGTTGTCCACATAGGCCTGCCGCACCGTGGCCGCCGTGCCCAGCACGCCGATAACCCGAGTCTGGCTCGCCAGTGCGGCTGGCTTTACCGCCGGCACTGTGCCCACCACCGGCAGGTTCAGCACTGCGCGCACCTGCGGGAGGGAAATGGTGCTGGCAGTATTGCAGGCAATCACCACCAGTTGCGGGTCGAACCGCTCCACCAGACGTCCCAGCAACGCGGGCACGCGCGCGCCCAGCTCCGCCTCGGTCTTGATGCCATAGGGGAAGCCCGCGTTGTCTGCGCAGTAGACCACGGGAGCGTTCGGGAGTTTCTTGCGGATCTCTGCCAGCACCGAGAGTCCGCCGATGCCGGAATCAAAAACCAGCAACGGTTTTTGCGTTTTGGCCAACTTGTGACAATCCACACCGTTGATTGATAGCTTGAGACGTGTCTAAGCATTTTCCCGCGGCTTGGAAACAGGCCGCAATGACCAAAATACGGTGAATGAAGCACCCTTAGAGATCAGACGCTTCCGGTCAGGCCGGACCCGCCCGGGATGCCTCATGCAAAGCCGTCAACCGATCGAGGTAAGATCCGTGCCCCACTTCCCCCCCGCCTCCTATCCCGCCAGCCGTCCGCGCCGCACCCGCATGACTCCGTGGTCCCGCGCCATGGTGGCCGAGAACGTGCTGACCCCGGCTGACCTGATCTGGCCGCTGTTCGTGATCGAAGGCAAGGGCGAGCGCACCCAGGTTGCCTCCATGCCCGGCGTCGAGCGCCTCTCCATCGATTTGGCGGTGCAGGCTGCCAGGGAAGCCGCCAGTCTCGGCATCCCCTGCCTCGCCCTGTTCCCCAACACGCCCGCCGACCTGCGCACGGACGATGGACGCGAGTCGGCCAACCCGGACAACCTGATGTGCCGCGCCACCCGCGCCATCAAGGACGCCGTGCCGAACATCGGCATCCTCTCCGACGTCGCGCTTGATCCCTACACGACCCATGGCCATGACGGACTGCTGTCAGACGCGGGCGAAATGCTCAACGACGAGTCGATCGAGGTGCTGGTCAGCCAAGCGCTCAATCAGGCCCGTGCAGGCGCTGACATCATCGCCCCCTCCGACATGATGGACGGCCGCATCGGCGCCATGCGCAAGGCGCTGGAGGCGGAAGGCTTCTGCAACGTGCAGATCATGTCCTACGCCGCCAAGTACGCCTCGGCCTTCTACGGCCCGTTCCGCGACGCGGTGGGCTCGGGCGCACGCCTGAAGGGCGACAAGAAGACCTACCAGATGGACCCGGCCAACACCGACGAAGCCCTGCGCGAAGTGGCGCTGGACCTCGCCGAGGGCGCAGACACCGTCATGGTGAAGCCCGGCCTGCCCTACCTCGACATCGTGCGCCGTGTGAAGGACACCTTCGCCGTGCCGACCTTCGCCTATCAGGTGTCCGGCGAGTACGCGATGATCGCCGGTGCCATCCAGAACGGCTGGCTGGACCGCGACCGGGTGATCCTGGAAAGCCTGATGGCCTTCAAGCGCGCCGGTGCCGATGGCGTGCTGACCTACTTCGCGCTGGACGCCGCCAAGCTGCTGCTGAGCAAGTAAGGCGGGCAGATTTCTTTGCAGGAGGGGCTCACCCCTCCTGCACCTCCCTTTCGTATTTTCGGCTATGTTTCTGCTGGCTTAGCGGAGGAGAGAAAAAGGGCCGTGCCTGTTACGGTCCGTAGCGGGACACTTTATTCAGCCAAGCTGAACGGCATGACCGGATGCGTCCCTGAATACGAATGGGGGATCGAAAGGGGGTCGTAGATCCCCTTCCCCTTCCACTATCCAGAAACAATCAGCCCACCTTCTCGGCGCAGCGGTCTTCCGCGCAGTACACGCGCTCACCGGCCACCCAGGTTTCGAGCACCTTGGTTTTCGGAAGCTCCTGCGGCGGTGCGGAGAAGATGTCCTTGTCGACGAGGATGAAGTCCGCCCACTTGCCCGCCGCCAGACTGCCGACCTGATTTTCCTGATGCCCGGCGTGCGCCGCGCCCAGTGTGAAGGCGTAGAAGGCCTCGATCATGCTCACCTTTTGCTCGGGCAGCCAGCCGCCTTCCGGCTCGCCGTCCTGCGTCTGGCGGGTCACGGCGGCATGGAGGCCGTAGAACGGATTGGGGGACTCGACCGGGAAGTCAGAGCCGAACGCCAGCTTGCCGCCGGACTTCAGCACGGTCTTCCACGCATAGGCCCCGTCCAGCCGCTCCTCGCCCAGCCGCTTCTCGGCCATCTGCCAGTCCGAGGTGGCGTGGGTCGGCTGCATGGAGGCAATCAGCCCAAGCTCAGTCAGCGTCTTGATGTCTTCCGGCTTCAGCACCTGCGCGTGCTCGATACGATGGCGCAGCCCCTGCCCGGTGTAGGGGAGGATCTTGCCGAAGGTGTTCAGCACCTGCCGGTTCGCCGCATCGCCAATGGCATGGACGTTGACCTGATACCCCTTGGAGATGGCCCGGGAAATCATGTTGGCCAGCGCGGGGTCGGAATGAAACGCCAGACCCTTGCTCTCCGGCGCATCGGTGTAGGGCTCCAGCAGCGCCGCGCCGCGCGAGCCGAGCGCACCGTCAGAGTACAGCTTCACAGCGCGCAGGGACAGGCGGCCGTCATAGAGCTTGTCCTGCGGCCCGGCCTTGGAGAGCGCGTCGAAATCCTTATCGACACCGCCGATCATGGCGTAGATGCGGGTGGTCAGCCGCCCTTCCTCGCCAAAGCGGCGATAGAGCGCCCACGTCTTCTGGTCGATGCCCGCGTCGTGCACGCCGGTCAGGCCGACGGACGCCATAGTCTTGAGCGCGGCTTCAAGCGCCGCCTCCTGCTCCGCCGCGGTGGGCGCAGGCACATGGCGGGCGATCAGGCTCTCCGCCGCATCCACGAACACGCCAGACGGTGTGCCGTCCTCGGCGCGGATGATCTCGCCGCCGCTCGGCGCCTTGGTCTTGGCCGTCACCTTTGCAAGCTGGATGGCCTTGCTGTTGGCCCAGCCCGCGTGCCCGTCCACCCGCGCCAGCCACACAGGGCGGTCCTTCACGGCGCTGTCCAGCTCCTCGGCAGTCGGAAAGCGGCCGAGGCCCCAGACTTCCTGGTTCCAGCCGCGCCCCCTGATCCACTTGGCATCCGGGTTGGCTTCGGCATAGGCCTTCACCCTCTCCAGCCCCTCCTCCAGCGAGCGGGTGCCGGAGAGATCCACCTCCAGCGCCATCTGACCCAGGCCCATCACGTGCCCGTGCGCATCGATGAGGCCCGGCAGCATTACCGCGCCGCCGCCATCCACCACGTCCGCCTTTTCGGCGCGCGGCTTCAGCATGTCCCGGGTGCCCACGCCTACGATCTTGCCGCTATCATCGATCAGCGCGGCCTCGAACTTCTGCAGGCGGCCCAGGCCATCAAAGGTGTAGCCCTTCACGTTCTCAACAAAGGTTGCGGCAAATGTGGCGGCTTGAGCCGCGCCGCTGAGAACCGTGGCCAGCAGGAATGCCGTGGCAAGACGCATCGTTCAAATCCCCCGGTAGTGAATGAGCAAAGGCTCCATACAACAGGACAGAAGCTTGGCCGTAAATACGGCAGGTCAAGAACGGTTATCCGCGAAAGCGGCGGATCAGGGACGAGGTATCCTGACGACCACCGCCCATCTTCTGAACATCGCCATAGAACTGGTCCACCAGCGCGGTCAGCGGCAGCGTGACGCCCAGCCGCTTCGCCTCGTCCAGCACCAGACCCAGATCCTTGCGCATCCAGTCCACCGCGAAGCCGAAATCGAACTGCCCGTCGATCATGGTCGAGGAGCGGTTTTCCATCTGCCAGCTTTGCGCCGCCCCCTTGGAGATGACATCCACCGCCGCCCGCGCGTCCAGACCGGCTTCCATGGCGAAGTTCAGTGCCTCGGACAGCCCCTGCACCACGCCCGCGATGCAGATCTGGTTCACCATCTTGGTCAGCTGACCGGAGCCCGCCGGCCCCATCAGTCCGATACGCTGGGCGTAGGCCTGCATCACCGGCGCCGCGCGCTGGAAAGCTTCCGGCTCGCCGCCCACCATGATGGTCAGCTTGCCGTTCTCGGCCCCGGCCTGCCCGCCGGAGACGGGCGCATCGAGAAAGCCGATGCCCCGCGCCTTTGCCTCGGCGTCCAGTTCTCGCGAGACTTGAGCAGAGACGGTGGTGTGATCGACGAACAGGGCACCCGGCTGCATGGCGCTGAACGCGCCGTCCGGACCGATGGTGACTTCGCGAAGGTCACTGTCGGCGCCGACGCAGGAAAAGACGAACGCGCAGCCTTCGGCCGCCTCGGCGGGTGTCAGGGCCAGACGGCCGCCGTGCTCCGCAACCCACGCCTGTGCTTTGGCGGTGGTGCGGTTGTAGACAGTCACTTCATGCCCGGCTTTCATCAGATGCCGTGCCATCGGTGCGCCCATCACGCCCAGACCCAGAAATGCAACCTTGGCCATGCCTGCTCACCCTTTTACGACCAACTGGCGGCTTCCTAGCACAAGCCGCCCGCCCGAGGCGAGGCGCAGCCCGACATGAGCAAGAAAACCAGACAAATTGCCCCTCAGACGTTCACAATGTTGCCGACGCCCTGCTTGGGGTGTATGTCCTGCCGCTGGCCGGTGCCATGCTGTACACTGAACAGCCCCAGACCGGCTCTATTTCACACTTTCAAACAGGCGCATAACGATGACCGTGGCCCAAGCTCAGCCAATCAGCGGCGACTCCGCCGCCCTGCCCGTCACCCACGAGGACGTTCTGGCGGCCCGGATGGCCATTCGTGATGCGCTGATTGACACCCCTTGCCTCAAGAGCCGGACGCTCAGCGAGATCTTCGGGGCGAACATCTGGCTGAAGTTTGAAAACCTGCAGTTCACCGCCTCGTTCAAGGAGCGCGGCGCGCTGAACCGCCTGCTCCACCTGACCGAGGAGCAGCGCAAGCGCGGCGTGATCGCCATGTCGGCGGGCAACCATGCGCAGGGCGTGGCGTATCATTCGGCCCGCCTTGGCATTCCTGCCACCATTGTGATGCCGGACGGCACGCCGACGGTGAAGGTTCAGCAGACGGCCGGGCATGGCGCACGCGTCATTCTTCACGGCGAGAAACTGGAGGAAGCCACTGCCCTTGCCAAGCAAATGGCGGAAGAGGAAGAACTGGTGTTCGTTCACCCGTTCGATGATCCGCTGGTAATGGCCGGTCAGGGCACCATCGCGCTTGAAATGCTGGAGGTCGCACCGGATCTGGACTGCCTCATCATCCCGATCGGCGGCGGCGGCCTCATCTCCGGCATCTCAGCGGCAGCACGCGCGGTGAAGCCGGATATCCAGATCATCGGCGTGCAGGCGGAGCTTTATCCCTCAATGGCCGCCAAGGTGAAGGGCTTCGAGGCGATCTGCGACGGTGACTCGCTGGCCGAGGGCATCGCCGTGAAGTATCCCGGCGAGAACACCTATCAGATGGTCAAGGCGCTGGTGGACGACATCGTGCTGGTCTCGGAAGCCGAGCTGGAGCGCGCGGTCTCCCTGCTGCTGACCATCGAGAAGACGGTGGCCGAGGGCGCGGGCGCTGCGGGTCTTGCCGCTCTCGTAGCCAATGCCACACCGTTCCGGGGCAAGAACATCGGCCTCGTCATCAGCGGCGGTAACATCGACACCCGCCTGCTCGCCAACGTGCTGCTGCGCGAACTGGCCCGCGAAGGGCGGCTGGCCCGCCTGCGCATCCGCCTGAAGGACCGACCGGGCGAGCTTTATCACGTGACCAAGATCTTCCACGAGCATCAGGTCAACATCGTGGACGTGAGCCACCAGCGCGTGTTCACCAAGCTGCCGGCCAAGGGCACCTATGCCGATATCGAGGTGGAAACCCGCGACCGCGAGCATCTGGACCAGCTGATGAACACCTTGCGCGCCCGAGGGTATGACGCCCGCCTGATCGAGGCGGTCTGACCCCTGCCGGCAGCTCCAGCGGCACTTTCGCGGCGGGAAAGGATAAACTTCCTCTTAACCGCTCTGCTCCATAGTGCCGCCAGAGTTGCAGTAGGACGAACCGGTCATGGCCAGGGCAAAGGGCGGCAACGAAGCCCGTCCCATCATCGTCAAGAAGGTGAAGAAGGTTGCAGGCGGCCACCATGGCGGCGCCTGGAAGGTGGCCTATGCCGACTTCGTGACCGCAATGATGGCCTTCTTCATGCTGCTGTGGCTGCTGACCGTCTCAGACAAGGTGACGCTGCAAGGCATTGCCGACTATTTCACGCCTTCCAACGCCACCATGTCTAACTCCTCTGGCGCGGGCGGCATTCTGGCGGGCACCGCACTGGAATCCGAGGGTGCGAAGTCCAGCGGCTCGCGCATCATGGCGGTTCCCAGTTCCTCGCCCAGCAAGGCGTCTGACGCCAATGAATCCGCGCGGGAAGACCAGAACCAGGACACCCTGCCCCCGGCCTACGAAATGAAGCTGCCCCCAGCTGCAGACGCCATGCTGCTGAAGGCGGAAAACGACATGAAGACCGCGCTCCAGGAAACGCCGGATCTCAACGATTACCGGGACCAGATCATCCTCGAGCAGACGCCGGACGGACTGCGCATCCAGCTGGTGGACCGGGATGACCGCCCCATGTTCCGCCCTGGCACCGCCACGCCCTATGCCTTCTACAACCGCATCCTGCAGGTCATTGCAGGAGTGGTTCAGAACATGCCCAACCGCATTGCCATCACCGGCCACACGGACGGCACGGTCTCGGCAAAGGAAGGCGCTTACGGCAACTGGGAGCTTTCGGCGGACCGGGCCAATGCCACACGTCGTGTGCTGCGTGACGCAGGGGTCCGCCCGGACCGCATGGCCGAAGTGACCGGCCGCGCCGCCACCCAGCCGCTCTATCCGGACGCACCGAACCGCCCGGAGAACCGCCGTGTCGCCATCGTGCTGCTGCGCGAGGCCCCGGCGTTCGACCCGGGCTTTGCGGGCCCTTAACAGGTCCTGTTCCGGCAATATTACGGAAAAACGGCGGTTTCCCCCTTCCCCGCGGCGTTGTCACGCCTATACTGAAATTAGCTGCTGATCAGCAGTGTGCCGACCAGCGCCCCGGCGCGATCGGTAGTCGCACTTCGACTGTCCAGCGGGTTAGGATGAACGACCAGCTTTTACAGTTCCCGCGCTTCTTCCTCACCGCGCCCGGCCCGTGTCCGTATCTGCCCGGCCGGGTGGAGCGGAAGGTGTTCACGGAACTGCGCGGGCTGGACGCTTCCACATTCAATGAAGCGCTGGGCCGCATGGGCTTTCGCCGCAGCCAGAACGTCGCCTACCGCCCCGCATGCGACCGCTGCAATGCTTGCCAGTCCGTTCGGGTGCGCACCGCCGAGTTCAGGCCGAACGGTTCCATGCGCAAGCAGCTACGCCGGAACGACGACCTGGTGGTCAACGCCTGCGAACCGTGGGCAAC
>NZ_DATBUP010000123.1:0-11681 GCF_036515995.1 Pedomonas sp.
TAAACGCCGCCGCTTCAATGAGGGCCGCCACAGCGGCGGGCTCCATGTCGTTTAGTGAAAAGCGACGTATGGAGACGGGAAGGCCCCACTCGCTGGCGGCCTCCCTTGCCTCTTCCTCAGTAGGTGCGTCGTGGACAATGGTCTCATTGCCCTCCTCGCAGAGCGAGACGAACCAAGTCTTTTTGGTCTCACCATTAATAACGCCGGACCAAACCTCGATTCGCTTCGGCATAAGTTCCACGACCTTGGACATCATCCCCCTCGTTCATCTCGAGTGCGCCGCTCAACATGTCTTCGCTCGGAGTTATGCCTAACTGCTTGGCGAAATACAGGACGCCTTTGGGGGTCATATAAGAACGAAGGCGAGCCTTGTCCTCAACAAGAGTGGATTTCACCTCGAAGAGCCCCAGGGCGCGATATCTCGCCTTAGGCAGCAACGCGCTGCCCTGGTAGAACATGTAGCCTTGCTTGAGGTATGCAACGAACCTGTTGGCGCCATAGCCGAGGATCCGACCTACATTCTGGAGCCCGTACAGCCCCTCGGCGCTGACGAACCGGTCATAGAAGTCGGTCTTTGGCTTGGCGGCCTCAACCAGCCTTTCAGCCCGAGCGGCCCGGTCCTGAAGCTCCTTGTTTACCTCAATGAGCTGAACGGCGATGTTTGCCAGCTGGGCCGGGTCTCTTAAGTTGACCTGCGCAGCACCATAGCTGCCGGTCTTGCGGATAGAGGGAATTACGTCCTCGGTGATCCAATCTGCAAACCGCTCCGCCTCTGGTTTCCGGCTTCGAAGCACCAGCTTGTAAAGTCCAGATTCGCTGATGACCACCAGCGACTGAACGCGGCTGTCTGCGATACCCTCGGTATTGCCGAGGGTATGCCGTTCCCGCTCCTTCAGGCGAGAGGCGGCGTCAGATGGATTGCTGATTCCGAGCACCCGACAGACATCCGCCAACACGAACCATGGCTCGCCATCCCGGCTGGTCACCCGAACATCGGTTGCATCAAACGCAAAGGAGACTAAAGACGTGCTGCCCATATCTGGGCCTCCTATGTTTTGAGCGCTGCAATCGCTCAGGACCTTGGTGACAGCGGGGTGCGTAGGCCGGTCCAAAGCGAACGCACCCCGCCATCGACCCGCCGTTGCAGTCGGCAGGCCCTCCCCCGTCGGGGAACTTTGCGATTTCGTTAGATCAGTTGGTCAGATTGGCGAGACGCCGAGCGTCGCTGAGGATCAGCTGCTTATACTCTGCCCCAGGGTCGCCCCCGTTTCCGTCCTCACCCCACATCAGGGTCAGCTTGTGCACAAGCGCAGGCATGTCCGGCGCTGGGATACGCATGAGCTGATCAAATTTGTTGTGCGCCTCCTCCCCGGTCGCAAAACACAACGCCTCTGTTTCGGCGACCCTGTGCTTGCGCCTGAGCGCCTCTCTCGTGGCTCTCCATTCGTCCCACTGGGGAAGCAGCACCCTGCGCGCCTCTTCGTGCGCGTCACCAAGATAGCTGCCCTTGATGAGGTCCCAGCTCTCACCCCGCAGAACCTCTTCCGACGCGAACTCTGCCGGGAAAATGATTGAGGTTCCGTCGGGGCGCGTAACGGGCACATCGTGCCGCAACGGCGGGCGGTCCGGGCATTCCTCAATGAATGCTGTGAAGGACTCGTCCTCTTGCCGAAGAGCATCGGCAAGGGCCGCCTCCGCAGCCTCATGCTGTCTGACAGCCTCTTCCCATACCGCCCTGTCAGCGCGGGCCGGGGAAGGCATGGCAACGCCTGCCACAGCAGTTGCGGCAAGAAGCCCGAGCATACCGCGTCGGGAGGTGTTATAGGTGGCCTCAGCCATCGTCGTCTCCGATTCAGACGGTTGGTGGTCAGGTCGGGTGTGGGGAGCTTCCACCTTCCCCATCCGACCGCTTCATGCTTGCGAAGCACCTTCAGATTGCCTACACTCTCGACCACTGTCAACTACATTATGTAGGCACTTTGTAGATGTCCCAAACAACCCCGATTGGCGTTCGGCTACAGCAGGAAACCAAGGCGGCCCTGGAAAAGGCTGCCAAGGATGACCGCCGTTCGATGGCCTCCCTTGTGGACAAGATCCTGACAGACTGGCTCCGCGAGCGCGGCTACCTGCCAAAATGACCGAGGCCGAGAAGCGCCGACGCCGCCTTGAGGCGAAGCGTCACAACGAGCAATGGAAGGTCACTGCGACCTTCCTGAACAACATTGCAGCCGCTTTCCTGATCGGTGCGTTTGTAACACCAGTGGTGACCAGCGGCTCCACTACCACGTCGGCGATTTGGCTTATCGTGTCAGCTTGGGTACACTTGGCTGCACGATTCGTTCTGATGCGGCTTGAAAGCGAGGACTGACATGGAAGAAGGCTTTGTACTCTGGGCCGCCCCCATCGCCGGCTTCATTGTTTCCTTGGTCGCCATGATCGCCTCCAAGATCAGCGCCACCCGCTTCGAGAAGAAGTGGGGCAAGGATCGCTAACCCCTCACCCTCTTCTCAAAGTGCCGGAACAGCGCCGCCGCCTCTGCTTCCTCATCCCGCTCAACGGGCGGCTCGTACACCTTGAGGAAGTCCTCTGGCATGAGTGGCCTCTGATCGGGGCCTATGTTGCTGTTGAAGCCGAGGCAGGCGAGCAGCCGGAAGCCGTCCATCATTCGCTCGGTGCCGTAGGGCTCGATCAGATCAAATGCCATCAGTTCTGTCAGTTCAGCGCTTGTGAGCGCTGCGCCAAGCTCCCGGGGTGTGCGGCCCATCGCCAGGCAAAGCCGAAGCAATGCCCGGCGCGTAGGCCGCTCGGTCAGTTTTTTGCCGCTTCCTCGACGTCACCTGCACCAAGCTTGTTCAGATCACTGATAGCGCCGAATACGCGATCCAGAGCGTCTGCGGACTTCCGCCCCAGCTTCTCAACGTCCGCCTCCGTGAAGATCGGCTGGCCCTGCTCGTCAACGATACACGCCGCGGCATAGCGAGCGCGCAGATTGATTGGTGCGCCAGCCTGCCGCGCTCGGGCATACGCCGCCTCGAATTCGTCACGCTCTGCGGCCGCCATGGTGCGGACGCGGACCGTGCCGCCGCCCCACTCGGGGATCTGCACATCCTTGGTGGGGAGGTCATCTGCGCCAAGAATGTCATCGCGAGTAAGAATTTTGCTCATTATGCCCTCGTCACATCACCGGTGGAAGAAATGGTCACGTCGGCCTTCATCTGAGTGCCGACAGCTGCCTTTGGCTGGAACAGCGAGACCGTGGCCGCAAAGCTGTAGGTAGAGCCGAAAGCGGCTGGCAGCGCCGCCTGGAACTCCAGCGCATCGCCGCTTTCATAGGCGTCCTCAAGGGCCTGCTGAGCCTCTTGATACTGACCGCCCGTTCCGGGCGTCAGGTTAATCTCGAATGACAGATCGAAGCTGTCGGGAATGTCCACGATGTGCTCCTTCCGAGCGGAATCGAGTGTCGTGGTATCAATCTTTGCCCGCTGGCCAGCCGGTATCGAAATCGAGGCGATGCCCGGGATCGCCACATAGGTTTCGCCGATCTTGACCTTCAGCTGCGTGCCTTTGGAATGCACAGCCATTTGCCGTCTCCATAAAAAAAGCCCGCTACTAAGCGGGCCGGTTCAGGGTTGGTTGGTCAGGATCAGGTCTCGATCCAGACGTAGAATTCGCGCATGCGCCGGTAGGTCACGGTCGGTGTATCACCGGTGCCGCCTTCCCAGTCGTCGAACCCGCCAATGAGCGTCACATCCGCGATGCGCACGCCTGCAACCGTGCCGGTGAAGTCCTCAAGCGCCGCCTGAACGGCATCGCCGATATGCTTGGCCTCCATCGCCGTGGTGGCCCAGGCATCAACCTGCACGCGGGCCAGTGAGAGGTCACCCTTGCCGTTCAGATCCTGCGCCTGGTCGAGCGCGGCCATGTCCAGATAGGTGACGTAGGGCAGCGCTGCTTCGTCCGGGGCTCGTGAGGGATAGATTTTCGTGCCCACCATGGCCGCCAGCTGCACATGTCCCGCTAGCCGCTGGTAGATTGCGTTCGCCAGCATCACTTCACCTTCGCGCCGGGGATCTTCTTGGCGTACTTCTTGATCAGGTTGTTGAGCTCTTCCCGGAGCACTTCCGTGACCTGCTCCTTGTTGGCCTCGAAGGCCGGGCGCATCCACGGCCGCGCCGCCATCTTCACAGTTCCGTACTCAAGGAATCGGCCCCAGAACGCGCGGCCCACCGTCACCAGATGGACGATGTGACCCTCTTTGCGGGCCTTGTCCCGCCTGATGCGGATGTTCTCCTTGAGGTGCCCATAGTCGGCAGTGACAACGTCACCGTTCTTTTTCCGCCATGATTTGACAGTCGGGCCGGGCTGGTAAGGCGCTGCTTCCACGTATTTTTCGCGCATATATTGCGCGGCCTTCAGGTTGGCCCGATGGCCGGTTTTCGTTGCCATTTCCTCGCCCATCTCCTCGAGGGCGCGCTGCAACTGCTGGCCACCGCTGAATTTTATCCGCACCCTTGGCGCTGCCATCAGACTCTCCGTGCGTACAGATCGAGCCAGCGCCGGCGGCTGATCTCTTCAAGGCGCGTGATAGCGTAGGTCATGCCCTCGCACTCAAGCCGGGCCGTGGTGTCGAGGCCTGTCCTGTACCGGATCCGGAACCGGAGTTCCTCAGCGCCCTTTGTCGCCGCTGCGATCTCGACTTCCCGGCCACTCAGCTGCTTGCGAGACGCCCACACCGTGGCGACCGGCACCCATGTGGTCACGACCTCGCCGTTATTCGGATCCTGCACCGGCTGGGCCTTCAGCACCCTCAGGCGGCGATCCAGTTGCCCGATCAGATCAGCCATAAGCGATGCGGCTCCACCAGATGCCGGAAAGTCAGCGGCAATTCAGACGTGATGTTGCCGATGTTCACCGGAGTTCGGTTCTCGAAGAAGTGAGCCGTCAGGAACAGGATGGCCTGGTGCAGCGTGGCTGGCACCGCCTCGGCATCCTCAAAGCCTGCCTCGGCTGTCACCGTCACCAGAGCGTCAGGGCCAAGGGCCGGCCATGCCGCACTGCTCGTCAACCGAACGTAGCTCACGCCGTTCATTGTCCGCAGGCGATAGCTCGCCGCTGGCACCGCCTGAATCTCACCCGCTGCGTCCTCATAGCTCATGCTCACCGAGCGGATCGGCCCGCGCGGCAGCGGCTGGGTTGCAGCGGCGAAGCTGTCGAAGTCCCATGCCACCGTCTGCGGCATCAGCAGCAGCCCGGTCAGCGTTTCCACCTGTCCGACCGCTGCAGCGAGGTGGCCAGCCAGCAGCGCATCCTCTTCACCGCCGTCTAGCCGGAGCTGAGCGCGCACTTCCTCGAGCGTGACCGGCGTCGCCGTGGGCGGTGTGATGATCCTCATGCCTGCACCTCAACGTCGCCGATGCGGAACAACTGCGAGCGAACATCCGTCCGGCCCTGCGCTGTCGTGATTGTGGTCGTCACCCGGTACCGCCGCCCCTCTCGGCCGCCGGTCAGCAGGCAGGCCGTCGTCTCGCCCTCGATGATCTGTGAGCCCGCCTTGATGGCCATGTCGCCTTCGCCCGGCAGGCCGATCGGCATTGCCGCCCAGGTGCTGCTGACAATGCTGTCACCCTCGGCCAGATCCCAGGTGATCGGATAATCGAGATCGGCCGAGCTGGGCTTCATCCGGAACATGTCAGAACCTCACTGCACGGGAACCGCGCCCACTTTCAGCATGGCCGTCACGATTGCCGCCTGCCCGCCCCGCGCGGCTGAAAGCCGGCAAGAACGGTTGTCCAAGAATCACGTCGGGCGCACTCGCCACGATCATGGGCAGCGCCACCGTTGCCTGCGCTCCACCTGTTGCCGCCACTCCTGGCGCATAAATGATCACGTCCGGCAGCGAAGCGGTTGCAATTGCGCCCGCCCCGGTATCCGCCTGCACCTGCGGCGCGACAGCCACCATCTGCGGCAGCAGGATCTGCGCCGCTGCTTCGCCCTCGGCTGCTGCAGCCGGTGCGCCAGCTGTGATGGTCGGCAAGGCAGCTGCTGCTACCCCTACCCCGCCAGCGGTTGCCGCCGCTTCAGGGTATCCAATAGAAACCGTTGGCAGGCTCGCTGCCGCCTCTGCAGCGCCCGTTGCCGTGGCTTGCGGTGCCAGCCCCTGGATAGATGCCAGCGAGACGGTTACCACCGCCCCGCCAGACGCCGCCGCAGCCGGAACTGCTACCTGGGCGGCAGGAAGGACCATGAAAGCCACGGCAGCGCCTGCTGCGGCAGCTGTAGGCGCCGCAACCGTGACCGCCGGCAGTCCGCCGTCCGCAATCCCCGGCTGGGATGGGTCAGGCGGAATGCTCGCGCCGCCCTTCGGCGCAAGGCCCAAGCCCCGCAAACCGAGGGGCGAAACGCCAAGCATCAGTCAGGCCAGCGGCTGGAAGTAGATACGTCAAAGTCTCGCACGGCTCGCCAGTCTGTCAGCGACATCACATCCGCCTCGATCAGGTTCGATGCCTCACGCAGCGCATCGATGCGCGCAAACATGGCTGCCGTCTCCGGCGACGCCGGGTTTTCACGACTGCCGTTCACCTGTCGCCAGAGCGGATAGGCATTCAGAATACGGTCCTCACAGGACGCCTTGACCTCAGCCACCTTGCGCACTTGCTCAAACGGCAGCGGATCAACAGTCGCCGCAATGCTGCGCGCCCGCTCAAGATCAGAGACATGCACCGCGCCATCCAGCGTAAAGAAGATGATTCCTGCCGTCTCAAGCGCGGCCAGAAGCGCGGGCCCCTTATCGGTGTAGTCAGCCCAAGTCTGCATCACCGCCTCACAGCTTGAAGTAGGGCATCGGCCCGTTCGCATTCGGGATGGTTGACCATGCACCAGAGCCATAGGCGGTCTCGCCAGCCGTCATGACGGTCAGGCCCTTGTAGGCATACCGTGATTTGAAGCCGCCTGAACCGCTCACCCCCGCGGGGCCAGCGATTAAATCCGCCGTCATGCCAACACTGACAGCTTCATTGGTGCCGAACAGGAACCAGTACCACCCGGGGGCAAAGAACTGCCCGCAAGTGGCCAGATTCATGCCGCCTGCACTGATAGGCACGTCGTTTGCCGCCCACAGAATCATGTGGGGGTTACTGGTGGTGGGACTGCACTGCGCGATCGCCACATTCATGGTTGCGGTGCCCGAGGCCGGGGCCGTGCCGACATACACGCCCGCGCTTGCGGTGGGCCTGCTGAAGGGCAGAAAAACCGGCACCGCATACAAGCGGCCGGCAGTAGTATTCGAATTCGAAGGCTGGGCGGCGAAATAGTTGGCGGCAAAGACAGCAGGTGCGCCGAACGCGCCCGCGCCAGGATACGCCGCTGGCCCGCCCTCCGCCGTCGCAGTGATGCTGATGCGCAACTTCAGCGGGTCGCTGGTGAAGCTGAGCGGCACCAGCTCTCCGCTATTGGCATAAGAGCGGGTCGAACTGCCAACCCAAGTCGCCTGAACTGACGCGCGGTTAAGCGTCCCGCCTGCACCAAGCAACCCCCAGCCGCTTTCGGCCTGAGCTATCGTGGAGCGCGTCGTGTCGGCGTATTCCACAATGGAATACTGCACGAGTTGATTGGCGAGCGGGAACACATCGCCCGGCAAGGCTGCGCCGCCTGTGGCCGCCAGCGTCAGGGGGCCGGTGCCGCCTGTGCTGCTGGTTGCCTCGGTCCAGTTCGACAGCATCAGTTTTGGAGCCGGAAAGGCGACGTAAAGTTGGCAGTGAAGCTCGCGCCAGTGCTGGAAACGTTCGCGCCGAAATCGCAGTAAGCGACCAGTTCATCAGCCGTGGCTGCACCGCCGCGCGACTTGTAAATCACCGCCCCGCGCGCCGTGATGGTGGAGTCTGCCCACGTCACGCTGCTGAAGGTGACATCGACCCGGTCATTCGCATCATCGCGAGCAACTGTTGCCGTCACCGTCTTACCGCCCGCCGCGTAGCCAGCGCCCACGACTTCGCCGGTCACCTGCGAACGCTTCGACTGGGTATCCTTGTTCGGTACGTAGCTCGCATCGACCAATATCAGCTTGAAGCTGTCTGTGGCGAAGTTGATGGCACCCTTGGCCAGATCCTCAAGGGCGCTGTTGTAAATCAGTGATGGCATCGACCCTGCCCTTACTTCTTCGCCGCCGGGGTCTTGTTCGCGGCTTTACCTTTACTAGCCGGCGTCTGCTGGCCGCCTGCAGCTTCGCCGCCCTCGGCCGCCGTATCGGCATCCAGCGGGATCAGCACGTTCGGCACCAGGTGGGCCACATCCGTGGCATTGGCCTCGCGGGTGTCGCCGACGTCGTATTCCTTGTCGCCGTCATGGCGGCGGAGAACCTTGAACTTCTGCATTGCACCTCTCCTGAAGAAGAAGGGCGGAGCCAGCGACCCCGCCCGGTGAGCCGGTTAGCCAGCCGGCGGTGCGATATCGCCGTAGACAAATGCCTCGGGGCGATACACCGCCAGAGCCAGGCGCTCTTCAGCGAGGATCGTCACGAGATTCTTCACGAAGTCGTCCTCGTTCTCTGTCGCGACTTCGATGCGGCTCGCCCAGCGGTCGAACAGTTGCGCGCCGAGCTTGAATGCCCCGGTCAGGAACTTGCCCATCGTGATCGCCTGCGTCTCCACCACCGGCAGGCCCCACAGAGACGCCGGTGCAGTGCCCTGCGGAACGCCGATAATGTGACGTCCTGTGGAATCTTTGGTCAGTTCGATCTTCGCCCAGTCCACGGGGTGCAGCACGTGGCCAGTGGCCGGATACTCGGCAAGAACCGCCTGAAGCATTGCAAGGCGGATCATGTCGATCGGGCTGGCATCCGCGACAACAAACGCCGGACTGAAGGCCGTCGCCTGGGGGATGATGCCCAGCAGGTTCTGGCCGGTGCCATCGCCATTCAGGATCTGCGACTCCTCCTTCAGGGCGAGGCCGTACAGCAGGCGCTCATCGATGTGCGAGCGCAGCTGAGAAGCATCATCCAGCACCTGCCGCGAGGCCTTCATGTAGTGCGCAACGACCTTGGCCGAGGTCGTCTTCATATCGAGCTTGATGCTGGATTCGGGCTTACGCGCACCTTCCGCCACCATGCCCGCATTATTGGTGAAGCCCGTCTCCTGAGTATACTCCAGCGAATTGCCATCCATGCGGCCCGGAGTAATAAGGCTCCGGATCGTCATGCGCCGCTCCGGCGGAGTCTGGATGCCTGGCAGGCGGGTCGGCGCAATGGCAGCCCCCACGGAGCCGTCGGCATCCGTTGTGGCAGAGGTCAGGGTGGCCTTAATCTCCAGCGAGGCTCGGCCCCGCTGTCCACCGGCGCCGATCAACTGCTTGTAGCTCTCGCTGTCGGTGAACTGCTCGCCGATGGACTTGGTCTCTGCGCCGCCATCCGTTTGGCGCGCCAGCTTCTGCTCAATGTCCTGCAGGGTGGTCTGCAGTTCGTTCATTTTGACCAGGGCCTCGTCGGCCTTTTCCTTGGTCTTCTCGGTTGCCTCACCGGTCGCCTTGGCCTCGGCCAGGGCCTTCTCGGCGATTTCTTTGACCTCGCCGACCTTCTTGTCGAGCGCAGTCTTCACTTCGCCGGCAAGCTGCTCGGCGGTCTTGGTCTCGGTACCAGACATCCTGTGTCTCCGTTGATTGGTTTACCCGCGCAGCTGCGCGTCAAGCGCCGACCAGAAGTCAGCGGTAGGGGGACTGCCGGGCTCACCCCGGAGCAGGTGGGACAGGCCTTTGCCAGCGATCGCTGCGGCCTGACTTTTCGAGAACCCTGCCTCGCGCAGGAAATCCTCAAACTCGGGCAGCGACGGCAGCTGGCCGTCCGCCACCAGTTCTTTCACCGCCGTCACCTTGGCCGCCGTGTTCATCGGCATGGTGACAAGGGAGATCTCGCGCAGGTCGAGCTTCTTCAGTCGCCGCACGCCGCGACGGCGCTCATCTTCTGCGGCGCCACCCGGCGGTACGAAGTAGCCGATCGACATGCCGCCCAACGCCTTCTCCTTCAGCAGCGCATGGGCGCGCTTGGCCAGCGGGTCCGCATCAACCAAAAGCTTGCCACGCACGAACAAGCCCTTGCTGTCTTCGGCCATGTCCTTCCAGACACCGATCGGCTCCCGGCGATCATGCTGCCACAGCATCGGGATTGCCCGGCCCTCCGACTTGCTGCGCACGATGCTTTCGATAAAGGCCCCCGGCTCCACCACGTCGCCGCCAAGATCGACGTTGCCGAACGTCGAGGCGTAGCCCTCGAATTCGCCTTCATCGGTCAGGCTCTTGGTCTCAAGCGCAAAGTCGAGCGTGTTCATTGACCATCCTCCAGGGGTGGGCCGCCGTTGTGACCAAGCGGGATGTTCTGAGACTGCGTGCGCGCCACATCGCCGCCTTCGATAGGCGCAAGGTTTTCCAGGGCGCGCACCTCGTTGACCGTCATGATGCCGTTGCGGATCATGGCGGCGTAGAAATCGGAGCGGGCCTTGCTGTCAGCTCGGAGCAGGCCCTCGACGTTGAACTTCGGCTTCAGCTTCGATCGATCCGCCGGACTCAGCAGCTGCTTGGAAATGGCCTGCTCGATCCGCTTGAGGCGGCGACGAAGCGTGAACTTCTGAAAGCCCTGAAGCTGTTGCTCAAGGCCGGTCCCCAAGCTGGTGGACTTCTCGGTATGGCCAACCATGAAGGGAGGCACGCCGAAGAACCGGCAAATGTCCTCGACCGAGAATGCCCGGCTTTGCAGCATCTGGGCATCTTCCGGGTTGATGGTCAGTTGCTGCCACTCGGTGCCACCCTCAAGCACCATCGGTCGGCCCGCATTCACAGCGCCAACGAACTTCTCGACCATGCGCTGTTCGGCAACCTCGCGCTGCTCCTTGGTCAGGAACTGTGCGAACTTCAGCAGGCCCGATGGGCGCAGTCCGTTGGCGAAGGTGCCGCCCGCCGCTTTCTCGATGGCCTGAGCCAGGCCGAACGAGTGGCGCGCAAACGAAAGCGTGCTCATGCCGCCAAGCGGGCCGCCACCGAAGCCGCGGATATGGAACACTCCCTCTTCGGTCAGTTCATAATACCGGCCCTCGTCCGAGAACCGATACAGCAGCTTTCCGTCTGAGCGCCGCGAAACAGCCACCGCATCTGGTGCCACAGGCACCAGCGCGATCAGGCGATTGCCGCTCATCACCTTGCGAGCGTAGGCATTGCCCCACAACTCAAGGCTGACAACCAGGAACTCCCAGAAGTCCATCGGCGTCTGGTCGGCGTTCGGGCTCTCTGCCAGAACCTTGTAAACGGGGTGATCGGTTACCGCCGCGCCCCCTTGCGTTGCCGGGCCGCTGTAAAACTTCAGTGGCAAACTGGCGATGGTGCCGGCGAGCAGGTTCGTGCAGGCCCAGACCGTCGAGAGCGATAGCGCCGAATCCGGCGTCACCGTCTCGCCGGCATGGCTCGGCCGCGTGTTCCAGCCCTCCGGCTCCGTCAAGGTGAGGCGGCGCACGACATACCCGAGCGCCTTTTTCAGCAGGTTCATTGCGCCAGGCTCTCCAAGTAATCGTCGAGCGACCCGCCCGTACCGGCCTCTTTCGCTGCAGCGCCGATGGCCATGACAAGCGCCACCATGCCGTCAATGCGGCCGGTCGATTTGCTCTTATCCAGCTTTCGGTTGCCCGCCGGGTCCTTCACAACCACGG
>NZ_DATBUP010000124.1:0-3986 GCF_036515995.1 Pedomonas sp.
TGCGCGCCAGCGTCGCCAGCCTGGCTTCCTCCCGTTCCAGCAGAATCAACAGGAACGCCTGCGCCAGCGGCGAGGTCTCGGGCAGCAGCTCGGCAAGGCGGTCGAGGATGTGCCCGGCCGCCTGCGTGGTGTCGCCGTTTCCTGCCGTCATGCCGCCACGATGTCGCGCTTGGAAAGCACCACCGGAATAGACTTGCTCGTCGGCGTCATGCTGCGGTCGCCATAGCTCCACAGCGGCACCAGCACATTGGTCTCCGGGTAGTAGCTGGCCACCTGACCGCGCGGGATGTCATAGCCCACGATGCGGAAGCCCTCGGCTACCCGTTTCACCCCGTCGTCGATGGCGGTGCGGATGTCCACCACGTCGCCCACGGCCAGCCCCTCCGCGTCCATATCCTCGCGGTTCATGAACAGCACGCGTCGGTAGCCGTAGATGCCCCGGTAGCGATCGTCATAGCCGTAGACCGTGGTGTTGTACTGATCGTGGCTGCGGAAGCTCATCAGCGTGAACACGTGTGGGGAGTCCGGCGTGCCCATGCCGGTTTCGCTGAATTCTGGAATGGGCAGCGGGTTGCCCATCAGCCGCGCCTTCTTGCCCGGCGTGTTCCATTCCCGCTCGCGGGCGCTGTTGCGCAGGTGGAAGCCGCCCGGCTTGCTCACCTTCTCGTTATAGCCCTCGAAGCCGGGGATGACCCGGGCGATGGTGCTGCGGATGCGGCCGTAATCGGCCACCATCCCGTCCCAGTCGATCTTCACCTCCGGCAGCGTCGCTTTGGCCATGCCCGCAACGATGGCGGGTTCGGACAAAAGATGCGGCGAGACCGGCCTGTTGATGCCGCCCGAGCCGTGCACCATCGACATGCTGTCTTCCACCGTCACCATCTGGGCAACGCCGTTCTGCAGATCGATCTCGGTGCGCCCCAGGCAGGGCAAAATCAGCGCCTGCTCGCCCACGATCAGGTGGCTGCGGTTCAGCTTCGTCGAGACGTGAACCGTCAGTTTGGCTTGGGCGAGGGCGGCCTCGGTCATCTGGGTGTCGGGCGTTGCGGCGGCGAAGTTGCCGCCCATGCCGATGAACACCTTGGCCTTGCCGTCCAGCATGGCCTGAATGGCCTGCACCGTGCCGTAGCCCGGATGGCGTGGGGCCTTGATCGGGAACACGGCCTCCAGCCGGTCGAGGAACAGGGGCGAGGGGTGCTCCGTAATCCCCATGGTGCGGTCGCCCTGCACGTTTGAGTGGCCGCGCACCGGGCAGGGGCCTGCGCCCGGCTTTCCCACGTTCCCCTTCAGCAGCAGGATGTCCAGCAGGGTCTGGATCGTCACCACCGAATGGCGGTGCTGGGTCAGGCCCATGGCCCAGGTGAAGATGGTCTTGTCCGAATTGGCGTAGATCTCCGCCGGAAGCTCAAGCTGCTGCCGCGTCAGACCGGATTGCGCCTCGATGTCCTTCCAGTCGGTCGCCTCGGCGTCCGCTTTCAGCATCTCGAAGCCTTCCGTGTGCTGCTGCAGGAAGGCGTAATCGAACCGGCCCTGATACTTTTCGAACAGAATCTTGAGCAGGCCCTTGGCGGCGGCCATGTCCCCGCCCACGCGCACCTGACAGTAGTGGCTGGCGATCTCCACCCCGCCGCCCGGCAGCATGTCCTTCACGCTCTTGGGGTCGGCGAACTTCTCCAGCCCGCGTTCCTTCACCGGGTTGAACACCACGATCTTCGCGCCGCGCAGCGCCGCATCCCGCAGGCTGGCCAGCATGCGCGGGTGGTTGGTGCCGGGGTTCTGGCCCCACACGAAGATCGCGTCGGCCTTCTCGAAATCCTCCAGCAGCACCGTGCCCTTGCCGGTGCCGATCTGCTCGGTCATGGCGATGCCGGAGGCCTCGTGGCACATGTTGGAGCAGTCGGGGAAGTTGTTGGTGCCGTAGGCGCGCACGAACAGCTGGTACAGGAACGCCGCCTCGTTGCTGGTGCGGCCCGAGGTGTAGAACAGCGCCTCGTCCGGGCTGTCCAGCTCGCGCAGCGTCCGGCCGATCAGCTCGAAGGCGTCTTCCCACGAGACCGGCACGTAGCGGTCCAGCGTGCGCTCATAGCGCATCGGCTGCTTCAGGCGGCCTTGCGCTTCCAGATAATGATGGTCCTGCCGCTTCAGCCACTCCACCGAATGCTCGGCAAAGAAGGTGGGGCCGACAACGCGGCTGGTCGCCTCCCACGCCACGGCCTTCACGCCATTCTCGCAGAACTCGAAGGATGAGGCGTGCTCCGGGTCGCCCCAGGCGCATCCCGGGCAGTCGAAGCCGTGCGGCTGGTTCACGCCGCGCAGGGTCAGCGTGCTCTTGGCCGGGTTGCCCGAATGCAGCAGCGAGCGCGCCACGCTGGTCAGAGCGCCCCAGCCGCCGGCCGAGGTCTTGCGGGGCTTGCGCGCCTTGCCGGTCGCAACTGCGTCCGATTTATCCGCGCCGGCAGGGGCGGCTTCAGGAGCGCCTTCGGCGGCGGGTTTGCTCGTGTCGGATGCTGCTTTGGATGTCTGTTCCGTCATACCGGCAACTGTTTCCCCGAATGAACGACAGATGCAAGCCCTTGCTTGCATTGCTGCGATGCTCAAGGGGAGAGGTGCGGCGGAATGAGTCCGGTCAAGCTGCCTGCGTCTTCGTTACACCCGGCGGCGCTCACCCTGTGCCGCTCACCGTGTGCCTGAGCGCATCCGCATCAAAGCCGCATCGGTATCGGGGGCAGAGCGTTCTCCTGTACCGGCCAGTTCCGGCCCCTGTTCCTGAGTACAGTTCGGAGAGGTTCATGTCCTCAACGCCCTGGTGGAGTCACGTCCTGATGCTGCTGGCGACCGCCATCGTCGGCGCGGCCGTACCGCTTCAGGCAGGCACCAATGCCCAGCTTGCCCGCTTCGCCGGCCATCCGCTTTGGGCCACCGCCATCTCGCTGATCGTCAGTCTTGTTCTCGCCTTGCTCGTCATTCTGGCGCTGCGGCTACCGGTGCCGCGTCCGGCTGCCATGGCCGGTGCGCCGCTGTGGGTCTGGCTCGGCGGCCTGTACGGCTGCGTGTTTCTCGTCACCTCGCTCATCGTCGCGCCCCGGCTGGGGGCGGCGGTGTTCATGGTAGCGGTCATCGGCGGACAGGTCGTCGCCTCGCTTCTCATCGACCGCTTCGCGCTGGCGGGGTTCGAGCAGCGCATCATCACCCCGTGGCGGCTGGCCGGGGTCGTCCTCATCATTGCAGGAATCGTTCTCATGCAGGTCGGCGCGAACGACACCGGGGCGAGGCCCTCAGCCAGCGATCCCGCGGCCAATCCTTAGACGGAATATATTCTTGCTTTACCGGCCAATGCCCCGCCCAATGTATTAAAGCAGCAGGGGGAGGCGGCACATGGCGATAAGGGTCTTGCGGGCAGGACTGTTCGGCACAGCCTGCGCTGCTTATTTTACGGGAGTGCTGGCAGCGGGTGCAGCGGTATCCGGGCCTGACGTTCAGAAGCCTCAGGTGGGCAAGCCCCAGATCAGCAAGCCCGGCGTGGAGGCGCATCACCCGATTGCAGTGAGCGACATCCTGCCGGCAGACGCCTCCCAGTCAGCTGTAGAGAAGCCAGCCGTATCGAAGCCGCCATCCGCATCGAAGCCCCGGCCCGTCGCCCGCCATCCCATCGCCGTCAGCGATATACAGCCGCTCGATCCCAACAAGCTCCGCTCCTGGACGCCCGAGGAAAAGCAGATCGGCTTCCGCACGCTGGAGCGCATCTTTCCCGGTCATCTGGCCAAGCGCGGCCAGCAGGTCAGTTCTCTGCCGAAGGCCGCGAAGCCGCTCGCCCTGTCCTTCACCCACGGCGGGGAGGCGTGGGACATTGACCGCTTCATGAAAGCCAACGATGTCGCTGGGCTGCTGGTGCTGCGTGACGGGCGGATCGTGCTTGAACGCTACGCTCTGGGTTTCAGCGAGAACCAGCGCTGGGCGTCATTCTCTCTGGCCAAGTCCATCACCTC
>NZ_DATBUP010000125.1:0-27115 GCF_036515995.1 Pedomonas sp.
GGCAACTCGCCCGAGCGCCAGCGATACAGCAGGTCGGCAAGGCAGTGATCGAACTTCGAGACGAGGATCATGACCCGCCGCCGCTCGGCCCGGTCGCGCATGGTCCAGACCATGCCGAACGGATCGGCCACGCTGGCGAAGCCCGCCTTCAGCGCATCGAGCGCGACCGTATCACTGACCGGGTTGAACAGCACCCGCATGAAGAACCGGTTGCTTTCCAGTTCATCAAATTGCTGGGCGTCCAGAATGTTGCACTGGTTCTCGAACAGATAGGTTGCCACTGCCGCAACGATGCCGGGGCGGTTCGGGCAAGACAGGGTAAGCGCGAATTCCTTATGCATGGGGCAAGACTTAGCATCCCGCGCCCGTAAGGAAAGTCTATTCTGGCGGCCCAGAATGCCGCAGGGCCGCGCCTTCCATCAAGCGAGGCCCTGCCCGTTCCAGGTCAAACGATGCCGTGCTTGCTGCGGATCAAACGATCCGGTGGCGCAGCACGTCCAGCCCGTCCACGCCGCACTCAATGGCATCGCCCGGCTTCACGGGGCCGACGCCTGCAGGCGTGCCGGTGAAGATGAGATCGCCCGCCTTCAGTTCGTACAGGGTGGAAAGCTCGGCAACGACTTCCGGCACGGTCCAGATCATGGCGGCAAGGTCGCCATCCTGCCGGGTCTCGCCGTTCACGGTCAGCCAGATGCGCCCCTGCCGCAGGTGGCCCACCTCATCGACGCGGTGAAGGGCCGACATGGGGGCGGAGAAGTCGAAGCCCTTGGCGGTGTCCCACGGGCGGCCGTCTTTCTTGGCGAGCGATTGCAGGTCGCGCCGGGTCAGGTCGTTGCCGACGGCGTAGCCATAGATGTGGCTCTCGGCGTCCTCGACCGCGATGTTGCGCCCGTCCTTGCCGATGGCGATGACCAGCTCCACCTCGTGGTGCAGGTTGTTGGTGCGCGGCGGATAGGGCACATCGCAACCGTTTTCCACCAGCGCGTCGGCGGGCTTGGAGAAGAAGAACGGCGGCTCGCGGTCGGGGTCATAGCCCATCTCGCGGGCGTGTTCGGCGTAGTTGCGGGCGACGCAGTAAATGCGGCGCACCGGAAAGCGCGCCTCAGAGCCCGCCAGCGCAGCAGACGGCTGTTCCCCCAGATCGAACACATACCGCATCGGACAACTCCCCTGTTACAGGCCCATGTTTACAGCTTTATGCCGCCGCTGCGGCCGCAGGCCCCTTCGCGCTTTTCTCTTTGCGCGGCAGCGGCACCACGTCAACCGGCGGAACGAGACCGGCAAGGCTTGCTACATCAATGCCGCTGGCTTCGGTTGCGCGGATGGATTTGGCATCGCCCACCCGCGCCGCCATCTGGCGCACGGTCAGCCCTAAAACCGGGTGCCGCCAGTCTGGCGCAACATCGGCCAGCGGGCGCAGCACGAAGGCGCGCTTGTGGGCGCAGCGGTGCGGCACGGCAAGGCCGTGGCCGTGCTGCCAGCCCATGCGGCCGGGCACGATCTTGTTGCCGTAGCCGATGATGTCGAGATCGAGCACGCGCGGACCCCACTGGATCTTGCCCTTGGGGCCGAAGCGGCGCTCAATGCGCTTCAGCAGCGCCAGCAGCCGCTCGGGCGACAGGCCGGTGCGCGCGACGACGGCGGCATTGACGAACGCGGGCTGGGGCGGCCCCAGCGGCGCGGTGTGATACAGGCGCGAGACCGCCTCAACCGGAACACGGGCTTCGGCCAGGGCGCGCACGGCCTCGCGCACCACGTCGGCCGGGGAGCCATGGCGGGGGTGGCGGCGGTTCGAGCCGATCGCGATGAGAACAGTTGTCTCCATGACCAACGCCCCCTATTCCACTCTGCCATGACCGACAAGCTCAACCTCACCGAACCGTCGCACGATTGCCCCCTTTGCCCGCGTCTGGCGGAATTTCGGGCCCTCAACCGCCAGCGGATCCCCAACGGCTTTAACGGACCGGTGCCCGGCTGGGGCGATCGGAACGCTCAGGTGCTGATCGTTGGCCTCGCGCCGGGACTGCACGGCTCGAACACCACCGGCCGCCCCTTCACGGGTGATTACGCGGGCGACCTGCTGTTCGGCACCTTGCTGAAATATGGACTGGCCGAGGGCGAGTACCTGAAGCGCCCCGACGACAGCCTGCAGCTGAAGAACGCGTTCATTGCAAGCGCCGTGCGCTGCGTGCCGCCCGAGAACAAGCCGCTGCCCGCGGAAGTTCACACCTGCCGCCCGTTCCTTGAGAACGAGATCAAGCAGCTGCCCAACCTCAAGGCGATGCTGGCGCTGGGCACCATTGCGCATCAGTCCGCCATCAAGGCGGCAGGCGGCAAGCTGCCCAAGTACAAGTTCGCCCATGGCGCGGTCCACAAGCTGCCCTCAGGCGTGCTGCTGTTCGACAGCTACCACTGCTCCCGTTACAACACCAACACCGGCCTGCTCACCACCGAGATGTTCGAAGCGGTGGTGGAGAACATCGTCAAGCACCTGCCTGCGGCCTGACCCGGCCCGCGCCTTTATGCGCCCGGGGTGCGGGCAGATTGCCCTGCCCGCCCCGTCGCGCCCCCCCGGAAAGTTGTCGGAAGATTTTACATTAACCAAATCCCCGCCAAACTCGTTAACGATCTTTAACGTTGTCATTCCGCCAGAAAAACAACTTGGCACGGTTCCTGCTTTAATTCGGGTGAACACGGGCCACACGGCCCGGACCGGCAAACAGTATGAAGCCCGGCGGCTTGAAGTGGGGGTTTAAATGTCCAAGTTGAAGTCAATCGTTTCCGCAGTTGCTTTCGGCACTGTTGTGTCCGCGGCCTCTCTGGCCAACGCGGCTCTGATCACCGAATGGTCCTTCAATGTGACCAATACTTGGAATCAGGGCGCCACCACCTGGGAAGGCAGCGGCAGCAATCCGAGCAACGCATTCCGGTCGAACCAGAACCGCTTGCCGAACAATCAGGATCCGGCCGCGTCCTACAATCTGATCCAGTGGGGCTCGGGCAGCACCAAGAGCTTCCTGGCGGCTGACAGCAGCTACACCCAGTCGAGCCTGAAGACCGATGACGTGAACGGCGCGCGCGGCGCCAGCTACTACCACGGCAACTACGAGGTCACCGGCAAGACGCTGGCAAGCACCCAGCTGCAGACCTCGATCACCATCAACTCGGTGAACCCGGCCGGCACCACCATTCCCATCACCCGCACCTTCGACATCGAGTTCCGGGAGACCCCGAACGACGAAACCCGGTGGGTTTGGATCATCCCCGGCGTCTGGGGCTATAACGACACCGCTGACATCGCCACGGCAAATTGCGAAGGCTATGCGCAGTGGGGCAGCCAGGCCACCGGCAACATCAAGTCGTGCCCGGACCGCTTCGCGCTCGACACCTCGGCCCTGAGCTTCACCCAGGAAATCGACGATTACCTCTACACCTTCACCGTCGCTTTCGACCGCCTGTCCAACGTGCTGGCCGTCACCGAGAATGGCGACAACACCAACATCTGGACTCGCGAAAACACGATGAGCACGCTGACCAGCAGCATCTACGTCACGGCGCAGCAGATCCTGCCGCCGCCGTCGGAAGTGCCGGAGCCGGGCACCGTCGCCCTGCTGGGTCTCGGCCTCGCCGGTGTCGGCTTCGGCATGCGCCGTCGCCGCAAGTAACGGGCCGCCGCAAGTAACGGATTGTCATCCGGCCTGTCTGCATGAAAGGGGCGTCCATTCAGACGCCCCTTTTCTTGCTCGAATTTTGCATCACACGGCAGCCGCGCCCTGAGATGCTGCCCCACGTCGTTCGGTCAAATCATCTTACGGATCCGCCATGCACACTCGCTTTAAATTGTTTCTTGTGGCCGCAGGCCTCTCCCTTGCTGGCACAGCGCCTGCTGCTGCAGCCGAAGGCGGCCAGAAGCAACTCATATGCAGCGCCTACGGCAAGATGGGCGGCGCTGTTGCCGACTTCATTCTGCCGCTGACCTTCAAGCAGATGCTGGACATGCAGCACGGGCGCAACAATCAACTGGTGGTCCAACTCACCCAGAAACTTCTTGGCGGTCTGACCGGCGCAGAAATTCAGGCCCTCGGCAGCATCAAGGCAGAATCGCGTGATGACTTTATAAATTCGGTCAACCAGATGGCACTCAACCTGCTGCAATCAGGCAAGGCAGGCAACACGGCAGAGGTTGCTACCCAGCTGGCCGAGCACTGCCGGACCAAACTCATCACGGAACAATAGCTGACTCAGAAGGCGGAGCAGCGCCAGCTTCTCAGGCGTCCGACATATCCTCGGCCTGCTCCTCATCCCCTGCCCAGCCGCAGGCCTTCAGCGCGTCGGCCATGCCGGGCGGTGGCGGCGCGGTCACGGTGACCGGCTTGGAGGCCTCGCTCAGCTTCAGGGACACCTCCCGGGCGTGCAGCATCATGGAGGCGCCGGAGGTTAGACCGTCGCCATACTGCAGGTCGCCCGCGATCGGGTGGCCGAGCGTGGCGCAGTGCACCCGAAGCTGGTGGGTGCGACCGGTCTCCGGGACCAGCTCCAGCCAGGAGCGGCGCTGGCTCTTGCCCAGAACCCGGTAATGGGTCACGGCGGTCTCGCCGTCGGCGGCGGCAATCATGCGCCAGCCCGCCTCCTTGCTGGAGATCTTGCGCAACGGGGCCTCGATGGTGCCCTCGTTAGCGGGCAGATGCCCTTCCACCACGGCCCAGTACGTCTTCTTCACCGCCTTCTCGGCGAACAGCAGGCCAAGCTGGCGGATCGCCTTGGGATGGCGTCCCAGCACGAGGCAGCCGCTGGTGTCCCGGTCCAGCCGGTGGGCGGGCTGGGGCAGGCGCTGGAACCCGAAGGTGAGCAGCGGCAGCCAGTCCTCAAGGCTGTAGGGCGTTTTGGGGCCGCGATGCACCGCCAGCCCGGCCGGCTTGTTCAGCACGATAAGGTGGGCATCTATATACAGAACGCGGCTTTCCACGTCGTCCAGCGTCGCTCCGCCGCGACCCTCTGGCGCGCGATTGCCAACGCGGTTATAGGGACGCCCAGATTGTTGCCCTTTACGGCGCGTATTGCCGCGCCCTGCCCGGTTTAAGGCTTTTTGCATGTCCGCCACACCCAAGTCTCTTCCGACACCGCCAAAGGTCGGTCTCGTCTCTCTAGGCTGTCCGAAGGCTCTGGTCGACTCCGAACGGATTCTGACCAAGCTGCGCTCGGACGGTTATCAGATCAGCCCTGACTACGACGGCGCGGACGTGGTGCTGGTGAACACCTGCGGCTTCCTCGACAGCGCCAAGGAAGAATCGCTCGAAGCCATCGGCGAGGCCATTTCCGAGAACGGCAAGGTCATCGTGACCGGCTGTCTCGGCAAGGAGGCCGACCTGATCCGCGAGCGCTTCCCGGACGTGCTGGCCATCACCGGCCCGCAGCAGTACGAGGACGTGGTCGGCGCGGTGCACAACGTCGTCTCCCCGTCGCTGGGCAAGTACGTGGACCTGGTGCCCGAACAGGGCATCAAGCTGACCCCGCGTCACTACAGCTATCTGAAGATCTCCGAGGGCTGCAATCACCGCTGCACCTTCTGCATCATCCCGTCCATCCGCGGCGATCTGGCGTCGCGCCCGGTCAACGCCGTGCTGCGCGAGGCGGAAAAGCTGGTCGCCGCCGGCTCGAAGGAGCTCTTGGTCATCAGCCAGGACACTTCGGCCTACGGCCTTGACCTGCGCCATGCCACCGCGCCGTGGAAGGGCCGCGAGGTGCGCGCGCACATGACCGACCTTGCCCGCGAACTGGGCGAGCTGGGCGCATGGGTGCGTCTGCACTACGTCTACCCCTACCCGCACGTGGACGAGGTGATCCCGCTGATGGCGGAGGGCAAGATCCTTCCCTATCTCGACATTCCGTTCCAGCACGCTTCGCCTGCCGTGCTGAAGAACATGCGCCGCCCGGCCAACACCGACAAGGTGCTGGACCGCATCAAGCGCTGGCGCGACATCTGCCCGGACATCACGCTGCGCTCCACCTTCATTGTCGGCTTCCCCGGCGAGACGGAAGACGACGTGAAGTACCTGCTCGACTGGCTGTCCGAAGCCCAGTTAGATCGCATCGGCTGCTTCAAGTACGAGGCGGTTGAAGGCGCGACCGCCAATGAACTGGCGGGCGCGGTGCCGGAAGAGGTTAAGCAGGAGCGCTGGGAGCGCTTCATGGCGCACCAGCAGGCCATTTCCGCCGCCAAGCTGGAGGCCAAGATCGGGCGCACGATCGACGTCATCATCGACGAAGCCGACGATGAAGGCGGTGCTTCGGGCCGCTCCAAGGCCGACGCGCCGGACATCGACGGGCAAGTACATTTGCGCGATGCACAGCAATATACTGTCGGAGACATCGTTTCGGTTCTGGTAGAAGATGCCGACGAATACGATCTCTACGGCGTTCCCGTAACGGCACTGTAAATCGCGTCACCGCCCGGCATGGCTCAGAACGTGACGGGCGCAAGAGAGGAGGAAGCGATCGTGTTTCAGGATCTGGTCGTTACCGACAGCCCCCACGAAGCAATCCCCCTCTGGGTGGTGGACGACGCGGGCTTTGCCGCCTGGACGCAGGAGCACGGCACCGCCGCCGCGCGCTGGCTGGAGACGAGCGGTTTCAAGCCGAAACCCGGCGAGCTGACGCTGCTCCCCGGCACCGACGGGGCACCGGCCGGCGCGGTGCTCGGCGTGAAGCGGGCCGACGCGCTCGGCCCGTGGGATCTGGCACCCGCTGCCGCCAAGCTTCCCGCCGGGCACTACCGGCTCGAAGCGGCAGCCGAGACTATCGGCCAGTCGCTCCTCGGCTGGATGCTCGCTCACTACCGGTTCGACCGCTACAAGTCCGACGCCAGGCCGCTCGAGCCGCGCGTTCTCATGGCCCCGGCAGGCGCCCCGCTTGAGGAAAGCCTGCGGCTGGCACAGGCCGTCGCGCTGGTGCGCGATCTGGTGAACACGCCCGCCAGCGACATGGGGCCGGAAGCGCTGGCGAACGCCGTGCGTGACACCGTGCAGCCCTATGGCGCCAGCGTGCGCACGATCGTGGGTGATGATCTGATCGCGGCCAACTTTCCCGCCGTTCATGCGGTCGGCCGGGCGTCCGCGCAGGCCCCGCGCCTCATCGACGTGACGTGGGGGGACGAGACCCACCCCAGGCTGACCCTGGTGGGCAAGGGCGTGACCTTCGATACCGGCGGGCTCGACATCAAGCCGTCCTCCGCCATGCTGCTGATGAAGAAGGACATGGGCGGCGCGGCCCACGCGCTGGCGCTGGCCCGGCTGGTGATGGAGGCCAAGCTGCCCGTGCGGCTGCGCCTGCTCATCCCGGCGGTGGAGAACGCCGTCTCCGGCAATGCCTTCCGCCCCGGTGACGTGCTCGCCACCCGAAAGGGCCTCTCGGTCGAGGTCGGCAACACGGACGCCGAGGGCCGCCTCATCCTGTGCGATGCCCTGGCGCTCGCCTGCGAGGACGAGCCGGACCTGCTGCTGGATTTCGCCACGCTCACCGGCGCGGCCCGCGTGGCGCTGGGGCCGGAGCTACCCGCTCTGTTCACGCCGGACGACGATCTGGCGGCGGATCTGGCCCGCCACGCCGCCGCCGTGGCCGACCCGCTGTGGCGGCTGCCGCTGTGGGAGCCTTACCGCGACATGCTGAATTCCACCGTTGCGGACATCAACAATGCAGGCGAAGGCGGCTTTGCAGGCGCCATCACCGCCGCGCTTTTCCTGCAACGCTTCGTTACTTCCTCGATCTCCTGGGCCCACTTCGATGTGTACGCCTGGTCACCGCAAAACCGCCCGGCTCGACCAAAAGGCGGCGAAGCGATGATCCTGCGCGCATGCTACGCGTTGTTAGCGTCACGATACGCCTGACGTTTCAGGCAGACGGCTGTTTTCCGCGCTTTTTTGCGAGTCTTTTTTCAAATCGGCATGGAGCCGAATTGAGCCGACGACGTTTTGTTAAAGGACTTTAACGGAATCTGCCCCGTGCCCGAGGGCAGGCTTGGAGGGAGATGCTCATGGCCCCTAACTATGAAAGCGACGAAGCGATGATGGCGCCGCTTCGGGAGTGGATGCACACGTTGATCAGCTTTGTGCAGTCTGACCAGCCCGACCTGACCAACCGCCAGATGGCGATTCTGTTGATCGTCTATCTGATGGATGGTCCGCACACGGTGCGCGGCCTCGCCGCCCGGCTGAAGGTTTCCAAGCCCGTGGTCACCCGCGCGCTCAACACCTTGGGGGCGATCGGCTATGTCCGCCGCCAGAAGGACGAGTCCGACCTGCGAAATATATTTGTTGAAAGAACCGAGCAGGGTCAGGCATTCCTACGGGAATATGCCGAACGGATCACAAACTCGCGCACCCACGCCAACCAGCCAAGGGAAGCCGCTGCCGGACAGTCGTTCCGGCCAACCCTTGAATAGACTGGCGAGCGTTACCCACCGCAGTGGCTCCATCGATCTGCGGGTCGTCGCATGGCGGCCTGATCTGGCCGACATGCAGGTCTATGGCCGGCTGGCGGCGCACAGCTACGTGGAGCCTGCGCCGTCGGTCTGCCGCGTGCCTGTCACCGGCGTGCGCAGCGCCCCCGATCCTGCCGCCGAGCAGGTCTCCCAGCTGCTGCTGGGCGAGACGTTTCATCTGCTTGAGATCGGCGAGGTCTGGGCCTGGGGCTATTGCGCGCATGATCGCTACGTCGGCTATGTAGAAGCCGCGAGCCTTGTCGAGACCCCCGCCGGCACTTGCGCCGAGCTGGTGCCGACGCACTGGGTTTCGGCCCCGCAGGGCCTCGTCTTTTCCGCGCCCAGCATCAAGACGGCGCTGCGGCTGACCGTGCCCATGGGCGCGCGGCTCCGCCTTGCCGAGCATGACGATAAATTCCTCGCCCTCCCTGACGATGCTCTGTGTCCAGGCGGCGGCTTCATTCATCGCCGCCACGTGACGCCCGTAGGCGACTGGGCTACCGATCCGGCGCTGGTGGCCGAGAGCCTCCTGGGCACGCCCTACCTGTGGGGCGGCCGCAGCCGCGCCGGCATCGATTGCTCCGGCCTCGTCCAGGTCTCCCTCATGGCCTGCGGCATCAGCGCCCCGCGTGACAGCGACCAACAGCAGGCGCTCGGCGAGCCTGTGCCGGAGGCGGCGTGGGCCAGCCTGAAGCGGGGCGACATCGTCTTCTTCCCCGGTCACGTCGGCATCATGGCGGATCAGACCCGTCTCATTCACGCCAATGCCTACTGGATGAGCACCGTCGTCGAACCACTGGCCGATGTGGTGGAGCGGCTGCGTCCGCAAACCGATACCCCGGTTCTTTGCGTGCGCCGCCTCACTTGAGGCATTCGCCTCAGCATCAGCGCAAACGAAAAAGGCAGCCTGACCACGGGGTCAGACTGCCTTTTTCTTGTTCTGTGCGCTTGCCGCGCCGCCGTAGCGGCGCGTCACGCGTTCCAGCTTAGCCGGCCGTCGGAGCCGGAGCTGCTGCACCGTCCGCCGGAGCGGCTTCGGCGGCAGCGGCGCCTTCGGCACCCTCTGCAGCGCCCTCACCCTCGGCAGCAGCCGGAGCTTCTTCCTTCACCGGAACCGGCGGCAGCGCAATCGGGCTGTCGCTGTTCTGGTTCAGGTAGGCCATCAGGTTGGCGCGCTCTTCACCCTTGCCCAGACCGGCGAACGACATCTTGTTGCCCGGAATGGCGGCACGCGGGTTGGCCAGCCATGCATCCATGGCTTCCCAGGTCCAGGTTTCACCAGCCTTCGACTTCATGGCGTCGGAGTAGTTGAAACCCGCGATGTGCGCGTGCTTGCCACCCATCACGCCGTAAAGGTTCGGACCGGTCTTGTTGGCGCCGCCCTTTTCCACGGTGTGGCAGGTTGCGCACTTCTTGAAGACCGTCGCGCCCTTCTCGGCCGATGCCGTCTGCAGCAGCTCGGCGATCGACGGACCCTGCTCGACGGCAGCGCCGCCTTCGGAAGCTTCCGCTTCGACGCCCTCGATCGCATAGGCACGCTCTTCCGGCACGTGCGGCTTGTAAACTTCACCGGTTACGATGATGACAACCAGAATGCTGATGGCAGCCAGCAGGCCCCCAGCTGCGTACTTATTCCACTCAAAACCGTCCACGCTTGTCCTCCAGCGGACCCCCAAATTCGGCGCGCACCATAGTTGCGGCTTTAGCCATAGGCAAGGCGCAAGTCGTCGCAACCTCTGCCGTTGGCATTAATCTGGGGAAATCTGCACAAATCCGCACCTTGACGCCCCATTGGCTGCTCTTCATAACCCGGATTGCTATGCAAATTTACCCCGCACCCGCGCGTGAACTTGTCGCACGCATGACCAATGAGGCCGAAGCACGGCCCCAGAACGCCGTCGCCTTCCAGGGCGCACCAGGCGCCTACTCCCATCTGGCCACCAAGCAGGTGTTTCCGGATGGGCTGGCCCTGCCCTGCTTTTCGTTTGATGAAGCGTTCGAGGCGGTGGAGAGCGGCCGGGCCGACCGGGCGGTCATCCCCATCGAGAACAGCTACGCCGGCCGGGTTGCGGAGATTCACTTCCTGCTGCCCGCCTCGAACCTGCACATCGTGGGCGAGCACTTCCTGCGCGTGCGCCACAGCCTGCTGGCACTGAAGGGCACCAGCCTTGCGGACATCCGCCGCGCGGCCAGCCACCCGCAGGCACTGAGCCAGACTCGAAAGTGGTGTTCCGAGCGCGGCATCAACCAGGTGCCTTATGCGGACACCGCAGGCGCCGCCGCGCTGGTGTGCGAACGCCAGGAGCGCGACCTTGCCGCCGTCGCCAGCAGCTTCGCCGGTCAGATCTACGGCCTCGACATCCTCAAGGAGGGCATCGAGGACGTAGAGCACAACACCACCCGCTTCGTGGTGCTGGCCCGCGAGCCGGTGAAGCCGGACGCCGCCTCGGGCCCGCTGATGACGACCATCTTCTTTGAAGTGCGCAACGTGCCCGCCGCCCTGTTCAAGGCGCTGGGCGGCTTTGCCACCAACGGCGTCAACATCACCAAGCTGGAAAGCTACCAGCAGCAGGGCACCTTCACCGCGTCTGAATTTTTTGCAGACTTCGAAGGCTCGCCGGATGACCCGGCCGTGCAACTGGCGCTGGAAGAACTGGAGTTCCACTCCAAGCGGCTGCGCATCTTCGGCACCTACCCGCAGGCCCTCACCCGCCTGCACCCGGACGCGCTGGAAGATACCGCCAACGCCTGAAACCGGCCCGCCAATACGAATGGGAATGCAGAGGGTCCGAGACCCTCTGCAAAAACCTTCTAAAACAATAACACCCTCAGTCCCCCAGCGCTGCCCATGTCTCCAGCAGGTGCCGGGCGATGGCGATGCGTGGCGGGCAGGTGAACGGCCCCTCGCCCTTCAGGGATGCCCGCACTTCTGCGCGCGTGAACCAGCGGGCGTCTTCCAGCTCGGTTTCATCGATTCGAATATCGCGGGAAAGTGCCTCGGCAAAGCAGCCGACCATGAGGTTGGAGGGAAACGGCCACGGCTGGCTGGCAACGTAGCGCACACGCCCGGTGCGGATGCCTGCCTCTTCCCACACCTCCCGGCGCACCGCCTCTTCCAGCGATTCTCCTGGCTCGGCGAATCCCGCCAGCGCGGAGTACATGCCCGGCCCGAACTGGGGCTGACGGCCGACGAGACAGCTGTCGCCATCCACCACCAGCATGATCGCAACCGGATCGACCCGGGGGAAGTGCTCCGCCGCGCAGCCCTCCGCCATGCAGCGTCGCCCGTAGCCGCCCTTGTCGATGGCGCTGGGCGTGCCGCACTTTGAGCAGAAATGGTGGGTGCTGTGCCACGCCAGGAGGGAGCGAGCCTGCCCCAGCACCGCCATGCGGGCATCCTTCATTTTCATGGCGGCGGCACGGGCTTCCCACACCTCGGCCTGCGGCGCTTCCGGCAACCGCGCGTCCGCCTTCAGGTTCACGGCGAAATGCGGCGTCTCCGCCTCGTCCAGCCCGAGAAACACCCAGTCGTCCTGCTCGCTCATCAGGGGCACGGCATCGGCCCCGGCGAACCACAGCAGGTCCGGCTGCTCGTTCTCCACCCGCACAACGGGCTTCAGGTCCTGCAACAGCATCCAGCGCACATCGGGCCGCTGACGCATCTCGGCAATCCATGCGGGATCGCGGCGCAGGTTGTCGGTGCGGTCGAGCCAGCCTCCGGTGAAGCCAAGAGCGGCTTCGGGCAGCGGTGCGGTGAACGGGTCAGCAGACATATTACGGAGAATCCCCCTTGTTTGGCCCGCAGAGTGCCCTTTGGTGCGAAATTTGTGCAAGCACCTGTTGCGCTCGGCGGAAATTCGTGGATAACGGGGGCTGGGAGTCGGGGCGGGCAGGCCGCTCGCCAACCCGGTCAGGTCCGGAAGGAAGCAGCCGTAACGATTCCGGTCTGGGTCGTTCCCGGCTCCCACCCAAAACCAGACTGGCCAGGGAATGACTGACACAACCGCGCCCGAGGCATACCGCGTACTCGCGCGGAAATACCGCCCTTCCACATTCGAGGCTCTCATCGGCCAGGATGCCATGGTGCGGACGCTGGCGAACGCCATCGAGACCGGCCGCCTGGCCCACGCTTTCCTGCTCACGGGTGTTCGCGGTGTCGGCAAGACCTCCACCGCCCGTCTCATCGCCAAGGCGCTGAACTGCATCGGGCCGGATGGCACCGGCGGCCCCACCATTTCTCCTTGCGGCGTGTGCGAGCCCTGCCGGGCGATCAGCGAATCCCGCCACATCGACGTGGTGGAGATGGACGCGGCCTCCCGCACCGGCATTGACGACGTGCGCGAGATCATCGACGCGGTGCGCTACGCCGCCGTCTCCGCGCGCTACAAGGTTTATATCATCGACGAAGTTCACATGCTGTCGAAGGCGGCGTTCAACGCGCTGCTGAAGACGCTGGAAGAGCCACCGTCGCATGTGAAGTTCATCTTCGCCACCACCGAAATCCGCAAGGTGCCGGTCACGGTTCTGTCCCGCTGCCAGCGGTTCGACCTGAAGCGAATCCCGACTGAAACCCTTGCCGCCCACTTCCAGTCCATCGTGGAGAAGGAAGGGGCGAACGCGCAGGCCGAAGCGCTCACCATCATCGCCCGCGCCGCCGAAGGCTCGGTGCGCGATGGTCTCTCGATTCTCGATCAGGCCATTTCCCACGGCGGCGGCACGGTGACGGCCGAGGCGGTGCGCGACATGATCGGCCTGGCCGACCGCGCGCTCATCGCCGAACTGATGGGCCACATTCTGGAAGGCGCGCCCAAGCCTGCACTGGCCAACCTGCGCCGCCAGTATGAAGCAGGCGCTGACCCGGCCACCATCATGCAGGACCTCCTCGAGATGGTCCACGCCCTCACCCGCCTGAAGCTCGCGCCCGACGAGGGCACGGACGGGCTGGCGGAAGCCGAGCGCACCCGCGCGCTGGAATGGGTGAACATCCTCGGCTTCGGCGCGCTGCACCGTCTGTGGCAGCTGCTGCTCAAGGGCCTGCAGGAAGTGCAGAACGCCCCCTCGCCGATTCAGGCGGCGGAAATGGCCGTGCTGCGCCTCATCCATGCCGCAGGTATGCCGGACCCGCTGGACCTGCTGAAGAAGCTGGAGAACGGCGAATCCGTCTCCGCGGGCAGCGGTGCCCGCGCCCCGGCCGCCGGAAATGCCGCGCCCGTTGCAAGCATGAGCGCGCCGGAGACGGCCTCGCGCTCAAGCGCGCCTGTACCAGTTGCTGCTGCGCCCGTTGCCCCCGCTCCTGCTCCAAGCGCGGAGGTGGTGCCGCACCCGGCCGCCCTGAACGCCGCGCCCGCGCCGCTGGCAGACGCTCCGGCGACTTTCGAGGCGCTGGTAAAGATGTTCGGGGCCCGCCGCGAATTGCTGCTCGCCAAGGCGCTGCACGATGACGTGCATGTGGTGTCCTACGCCCCCGGCAAGGTGGAGCTGCGCCTGCGCGATCGCGCCCCGCGCGATCTGGCCCAGCGCATGATGCAGTGCCTTGAGGTGTGGACCGGCACGCGCTGGCTGGTCAGTCTCAGTCAGGCCGAAGGCGCGCTGACGCTGCAGGAGCAAGAAGTCGCCCGCGCCGAGGCCGTGCGTGCCGAAGTGCTGGCCGATCCGCTGGTTCGCGCCGCCCTGGAGACTTTCCCCGGCGCGGAACTGATCAACATCATCGAAAACGACGAAACCCAGTCCGGCGAGGATGCAGGTGAAGGCCACGAGCCCGCCGCATCCGCCGCGCCGAACAGCTTGAGGAGTGCCCAGGCATGAACATCCAGGAGATCATGAAGGCCGCGCAGAACATGCAAGCCAAGATGGCCGAAGCGCAGGCCAAGCTGGACACCATCGAGGTCGAAGGCCAGTCCGGCGCGGGTCTGGTGAAGGTGACCGCCACCGCCAAGGGCAAGGTCGTGCGCGTCTCCATCGACCCCTCGCTGATCGACCCGGCCGAGAAGGACGTGCTCGAGGATCTGGTGGCCGCCGCCATCAACGATTCACGCGCCAAGGCCGAAGTGAAGGCTCAGGAGGAAATGGGCAAGGTCACGCAGGGCCTGCCGCTGCCTCCCGGCATGAAGATGCCGTTCTGATCTAAAATCAGCATGAAGATGCCGTTCTGATTTCGGCATCAGACGAACACCCGAAAGCGCCCGAGGCCCAGCCTTGGGCGTTTTCTTTTGCGCGGGGCGATACAGGATCGCAGAAATTCCTGAATTCCGCCCGTTGGTTGCGTTGCCGGCAACCGGTGCCTATCCTGAAGGTTAACTGGAAAAGGGGTGCGCACGCATGACAGTTACCGGCACGTCCGTTCTCGTTGCAACCGATCTGAGCCCGCGGTGCGATCGCGCCGTGGACAGGGCTGCACAGCTCGCTGCCGAATGGGACGTCCGCCTGAAGGTCGTACACGTGCTGGACGAGGCCCCCAAAGGCGAGGTGTCCGCGCGGCTGACCGAGGATGCGGTGCGCGCCAGCCTGCCCGATCCTGACGCTGAGGCGGACATTCTGCTGCCAACCGGCTCTCCGCCCGCCACCATCGCCGCCACCGCGGAGGAGCAGGGCAGCGGCGTGATCGTGACCGGGGTCGCCCGCTTCAACGACATGCGGGATTATGTGCTGGGCACGGCGGTCGATTACATCATCCGCCACGCCTCGGTGCCGGTGCTGGTGGTGAAGCAGCGCCCGCGTGCGCCCTACCGCACCCTGCTGGTGGCGACTGACCTGTCGGACATGTCGCGCGCCGCGCTGGTCCATGCCGCCGCCCTCTTCCCCGATGCCGCGCTGCATCTGGTGCACGCGGCCCAGCTGCCCTTCGAGACCTGGCTCGATTCCGAGCAGGCCCGCATCGAGTTGCAGGCGGACGCCAAGCACAAGCTCGCCCGGTTCCTCGAGCACCCGAACGTGCCGCAGGAGGTGCGGGACCGGGTGCAGTTGCGCATCGGCTACGGCGAGGTGGCGACAGTGCTGGACGAAGCGCTGGCGGAAACCGGCGCAGACCTGCTGGTTATCGGCACAGAGGGCGCAAGCGGCCTGCGGCAGGCAACCCTCGGCAGCACCACGGCCTCCCTGCTCGCCTGGGTGCCGCAGGACACGCTGGTGGTACGGGACTGATCCGCATCCTCCCCCTGCTCTACACCTCGATGCCCGGCGGCGGGGTTTCCTCCGGTTCTGTCACCGGAACCGGATGGGCCCGCGGGCGCATATGGCTTGAGAGGGCGTAGAAGCCCATGGCCGTCATCAGCGCCCCACAGAGCAGATAGGGGACTGGCTGGCCCACCTGATAGAGCGCAACGCCAATGGCCGGGGCCACGATGAAGCAGGCGCCGTTGATCGCACCGATGGCCCCGGCGATACGCCCCTGCTCATCCAGCGGCACCGCCAGCGATGCGGCGGCGGTGAAACCGGGCCGGGCAAAGCCGAAGCCGAGGCAGGCCAGCGCGAAGCCCGTCACCAGCGTGCCGAAGGTGCCCGCCATCGCCACGATCACGCAGCCCGCCGCCGCCACCGCCGCGCCCCAGCGCATCAGCCCCGGCGGTCGCATCCGCAGCATGCGGATCAGCCCCCACTGGGCCAGCAGCGTGGCCGCCGCGCCCGCCATCATGGCAACGCCGATGTACTGCTGCGCCTCCTGCGGCGAGCGGCCGGACAGGTCGATGATGAAGAAGCCAAGAGATTGCGAGATGGCGGCCTGCGCGCTGCCTGTCAGGAAACCATAAAGCAGGAACGGGCGCACGCGCGGGTCCAGCATCACGCTGGGCTGCTTGTCCCTCGCTGCCTGCGTCGCCGCATCGTCCGCGACCGGCTGATCGGCGGGCAGGTAGCGATAGACGATGTACAGCATCACCCCCGTCAGCAGCACGAACACGAAGATCGGGCCTGACAGGCCAAGGAATGGCAGCACGAAGAACGGCGCGGCGGCCGGGCCGATGATGGTGCCGAGCCCAAACGCCGAACTCAGCGTCGCCAATGCCCCGGTGCGCTCCTCCCGCGAGGTCTGGGCGGCGACATAGGCCTGCGCGGCGGGCGATGAGGCGGAGCCCATCAGGCCGAACAGGCCGCGCGTCAGAATCAGGCAGACGATGGCGGTCAGCGGCGTCAGCCAGGCATGCAGGCCCGCCAGCACGACGAGGCCGAAGACCAGCCCGGAGACCATGAACCCGCCGATGCCGATCAGGATGATCTTCTTGCGGCCATGGCGGTCGGACTGGCGCGCCCAGAACGGAGAGGAAAACGACCACAGCAAGGCCGAGAGCGAGAAGACCAGCGCGATCAGCACGTCGCCAATGCCGAGCTGCCGCCCGATGGTGGGCAGAACCGAGGCCAGTGCGTTGTTGCCCGCCGAGATGACCGCCAGCACCATGAACAGGAGGAAGGCCGCCTGCCGGCGATCCGAAACGCGAGGCATTCCAGCTTCTCCCCTGTTCACTCTTACCCGGGCCGCTCGATGTCGACGGCCCCCGCCTCATGTGCGGACAGCCCCATCACCAACGCCGGGCCCGTGCCGCAGGTTGCCCGCAGCGGCCCGGCGCTTGGCGTCGGACCGACAGAACATGGCTCTGAAACTCTCGGAAGCGTTTGCTGACGGCTTTGCGGCCAGACTGGTGACCCCGGCAGGACTTGAACCTGCGACCTGCGGTTTAGGAAACCGTCGCTCTATCCAGCTGAGCTACGGGGCCGTGCGCCAGTCCATCAGCAACGCCGGCGATTTTGCATGAAACGGCCGGGGGTGCAAGGCGAAGAAGCAGGCAAGGCTCACATCTTGTCAGGCAACGCCCTGAACAGCGCGGCAACGCCGGACGGGCTGTCCCGTCCAGCGTTGCTCAGGCAATCGCACCTGTCCTGGTCCCGCCTCTAGTAGGCGAAGCCCTGCTTGGCGAAGAACTGCGCTCCCACCGGGAAGGCAGCCCGCTTGTTCGTCCGTGTGTCGATGGTGGTTGCCATCAGTGCGTTCAGCCGCTCGGCCGGATCGAACCGCATGGGCAGTCCCATGGCGCGGGCCGGCTTCAGGAGGTTGAGCAAACCTTGCACGATATGCCAGTCACGGTGCAGCGCGCCGCTGTAGTTGATCTTCGGATTGGTGCGGCTCAGCGGAGAAAGGCCCGCCGCCTGCCGCTGCGCCGTCACCCACTGGTGGTAGCCGTCCAGCGTATTGTACGGCATCGCCGTGCCCTGCTGCGGCCCGACAATGGTGTTGATGCCCGGCACGATGCCGATGTAGCCCGTCAGGTAATCGCCCCACAGCATGACGCGGTTGAACAGGTTCTGCATCTTCCACATCATGAATGCCGGCGGGATGGCGCGGCCGGACAGGAACATCCAGAGCAGCACCTCGTGGCCATAATCGTTCATGAAGGAGGAATAGCCCACGTACTTGCTCTCGGTCGTCAGCGGCTGGGCGTAGCCCCAGAACCGCTGGAGCTGATCCGCATAGGTCTGCTTGTTGTAGGTGCCGGTCACGTAGTTGATGGTCTGGTCGATGCCCTGGCTGAAATATGTGCGCGGCAGGAACGGCTGGGGCACGCCCGTTGCCGGGGTCAGAACCTCGGCCCACCAGAGATTGCGCAGGCCCCACCAGAGGCCACGCTCCTCCTCGATCATCACACCCTTGTAGTTGGCTGGCCGGTTGCGTCCCGTGCCGTAGCCGATGCCCGCAATCGCATTCATCTGGGCCATGAGCAGATAATAGGGATCGTCCGTCAGCAGGTAGGGCAGGAAATGGTGGTTCTGCGGGTGGGCGATATCCCACGACGCCGAGCCCTCACCGTACTTGTAATTGTTTGTGCCCGCCTGCGGAATGTAGCGCGCAGGTTCGGCCGCCTTGGAGTTGCGGTGCCAGCTGCACTTGCCCAGCTGGCCGGATTCGGTCGGGTCGAGAATTTTGCCCGATTCCACATGGAAGAAGAAGTAGCCCGGATACTGGCCGATCAGCTCCTGAATGAGCCGCAGCGAGGGTTCGGCCTGCTGGGCAAAGGCCATGTTGCCCCGTAGAACTTCCTCGATGACACGCGCATGGCGCTCGTGAATGAGGCCGATGGTGTCACGCTCGCCGCCCGTGGCGGAGCCGCGCATGAAGTCGCTCACCAACGTGCCGCCCACCCTGCCATTGATGTCCGTAAAGGGCACGCCCGGCGGCAGGCTCGGCAATGCAGCCTGCGTCATGTTTTTGGCCAGCGGCAGGCCGCCGGAGGAGTGGCGCAGCAGAACGTTGCGCTGCACCAGAGCGGGAATACGCTCGAACTGCCATTTGCGCGGCGCCGACTGCCAGCGCCACAGCGTGGAGCGCACGGCGCGCAGCACGATACTCGGCCCCTGACCCCACAGGTTCTGCGGCTGTCCGTTCACGGAAATGGTGGTGGTGAGCGGCACCACCACGTTGTTGGCAGCGGTGCTGAAGGCCAGATAGAACCACACATCCATCCGGCCGTCCGTATCCTGCCCGAAGCTGATCCAGATCTTCTCCGGCCCCAGCTGGCGGGTCACTTCCCACCGGACCTGCCCATTGAACGGCGCAGGCCATGGCTTGCCCTCGCTGGCGGCGACCTTGATCGCCTGCCCCGCCTGATTGGTGAGGGTCACCACGATATTCGGGGCAGCCGCGCCCTGGGCCCGGACAGTTGCGGGAACAAGGGACATCGCCCCGATCGCGGCCGTTCCTACCAGGAATTTCCGCCGTGATACGCCCGACAGTTCGCCTGACAGTATGCCTGACAGTTCGTTCGCCATTTTCCGCTTCTCCCGACTGGCTGACAATGCCGGTCACACGCCACCGGTTGACGGCCCGACACACATGAAGCGCCAACCGTCCCGAAGCGTGTTCAGCCACGCGAAAAACGATTGGCTAGGTATTCAGACGCTTGCGCCGGCTGGGGAATGGAAGAGGCAGGACATCAATGCCTTCCTCTTTCAGTTCCTTCACTTCCTCAAGGTTAACTTCGCCGTAGATCGGACGTTCCTCAATTTCACCAAAATGGATCTTTCTGGCTTCCTCGGCAAAGTTTTCACCCACGTATTCGCAGCTGTCTTCAACCTGACGCTGCACTTCCGCCAGCTTGGCAAGCACCTCCTTGATCTGCTCGGGCGAGTGCTCGCTCGCAGCCCCGACCGGGCGGTCCGCCGGCTGATCCGGCCGCGAACGGCCCGCCGGCATGTCCGGCTTCTGGTTGGATTTCACCGCGACGTTGGGCGCCATCAGCGCCTTCTCAACTGCGCCGTCCCCGCAGTAGGGACACTCCAGCAAGCCTTTCTTTTTCTGCTGATCATAGTCGGACGAAGAACCGAACCAGGCTTCAAAGACGTGGCTTCTGCTGCACTTGAGATCATAAACGATCATGAGCCCTCACACCTCGACCAACGTGTAGGCGCGATCGTGCTGCAAAGCCGGAATTCTTGCCCGCGCAGTGTCGACAAGGGAAAGGTCAACCTCCACGAGGAGCCCGCCGCGCTCCTCGCCGCCATCCGCCAGAACGTCGCCCCAGGGCGCAATGACGACTGAATGTCCAAACGTCGTGCGCCCGTCTTTGTGCCGACCGGTCTGGGCCGGTGCGACAATAAAGCAGCCTGTTTCGATAGCCCGTGCCCGCAGCAAGGTATGCCAGTGCGCCTCGCCCGTCACCTTGGTGAATGCGGCCGGAACCGCGATCATCCGGGCCCCGGCCTGCGCCAGCGTGCGGAACAGGTGCGGGAAGCGGACATCATAGCAGATGGCCAGGCCCAGCCTGCCCCACGGCGTATCCGCCACCACCGCGTCTTTGCCCGGTCGATAGCTGTTCGATTCCCGGTAACGCTCGCCCGAAGGCAGGTCCACGTCGAACAGGTGAATCTTGTCATACCGTGCCCGCACCGTGCCATCCGGCCCGACGAGGAACGAGCGGTTGGCCAGCAAACTATCCGGCGCGTCATCCACGACCACGGCCTGGGAGCCGAGCAGGATCCACAGCCCCAGCTCGCTGGCCAGGCGCCGCGCCAGTGCCACCGTCTCGTCCGCCTCTTCCGTCCGGGCGTGAGACCGCAGCCGCTCCTTGTTGCCGTCCAGCAGTCCGGTCATTTCCGGCGTCATGACAAACTGCGCGCCGCGCCTGGCGAGGTCTCGCACCCCGGCGTCCAGCGCCGCCCGGTTTTCGTCCGGGTCGATGCTGGAGGTCATTTGCAGAAGGCCGAGGGTGAGGGAGTCAGGGTTCGGAGACTGTGTGAGCATGGTGTGCGTCAGGCTCCGGCTTGCAGCAGGGCGTCGAGCTTGCCGTCGTCCTCCAGCTCGTGGAGGTCGTCACAGCCGCCCACATGCTGGCCGTTGATGAAGATCTGGGGCACGGTGGTGCGTCCGCCGGCACGCTGGGACATGACCGCCCGGCCGTCCCGGTCAGCCGTGACGTCGAACTCGGTGAAGTCCACGTTCTTCTGGCGCAGCAGCGCCTTTGCCCGATGGCAGTAGGGGCAATAATCCGCTGTATAGATTTCAACGCTTGCCACGGGTCACTCCTCCCAAAACGGTAACTGGGTCAATATGGATAGCGGCGGGCTCCGCCGCAAGTCCGCGACCCTGCGCGCTACCAGAGCTGGCATCTAGAGCCGCCGCGGCCACCCGCGCAAGGGTCAGAACCCGCACCTCCGCCGCTCCCGCCCGCAGCAGCGCCTGAGCGCAGCGCTGCGCCGTGGAGCCGGTGGTCAGCACATCGTCAATTAAAACTACCGCCCGGCCTCGTATTCGTTCCCGCTGCCGTTCAGTCACCCGGAAGGCGCCGCGCAGGTTGCGCAGACGCTCTGCCCGGCTCAGCCCTTGCTGCGTGCGGGTTCTGCGCACCCGCTCCAGCGCATCTGGCAGCCACTCCCGCCCGGTCTGCCTTGCCAGCTCCCGCGCCAGCAGGGCCGCCTGATTGTAGCCGCGCCGCCACAGCCGCCAGCGATGCAGCGGGACCGGCACCAGCACCGCGCCGCGCTCTGCATCGGGAGAGGCGAGCATATCCGCCGCCGCCCGCGTCATGTGCCGGGCCAGCATGGCGGCCAGCTCAGTGCGATCCCGGTGCTTGAAAGCCAGAACGGCGCGGCGGATCGCCCCGCCATACACAAACGCCGCCCGCGCCCGGGTGAACGGCGGCGGGTCCACCATGCAGCGCCCGCAGCGCCAGCCGTCGAACGCAACACCTGCTCCGGCGGGCTCGCCGCAGCAGGCGCAACCCTCCCCGGCCTCCAGAAAGCGCAGGCTCCCCCAGCACGGCGCGCAGAAGGTGCCCTGCATGTCGACCGTGCCCCCACAGCCCGGACAGCGCGGCGGCAGCACCAGATCGACGAACCAGCGAGCAGCGTTGCGGAAGGTTGAAAAAGCGGTGCGGAACATGGTCCCCGAGGCGGTGCGGTGCGACCCGGCAGTTTAACCCTCTTGGCCGAGCGGCGTCTGCACGCCATATGGTCGAACATGACCAGGAACGCCCAGACCCTTCCGACCAATATCGAGATGTTCGACCGCCGTCAGGTCCGCCGTCAGCGCCAGCGCGCGGCTGGCAACGGCAGCTTCGTCGATTTCATCAAGAACCTGATGGTCGAGGACATCGCCGACCGGCTGCTGATGATCAACCGGCCGTTCAAACGCATCCTTGACCTCGGCAGCCATGACGGACGGCTGGGCAAGCTGCTGGCCGCCCGGTATCCGGAGGCGACGGTGGTCTATGCGGATCCGGCGGAGGGCTGGCTCGCCGGCACGCAGACCGGCGTCGCCTGCGACCCGGACTTCCTGCCCTTTGCGGACGAATCGTTCGATCTCGTCGTCTCTGCGGGCCTGCTGCACTGGACCAACGACCTGCCCGGCGCGCTCATCCAGATCAACCGGGCGATGACGCCTGACGGCCTGTTCATGGCCGCCTTCCCGGGCGGGGACACGCTGTTCGAACTCCGCCGCGCCCTGTTCGAGGCCGAGGAGGAGGTGACCGGCGGCGTTGCGCCGCGCGTCGCGCCCATGGTCGAGGTGCGGGACGCAGGCGGTCTGCTCCAGCGGGCGGGCTTTGCCATGCCGGTGTCGGACAGCGATCACTTCACCGTCGCCTATGAAAATCCGCTGAAGCTGCTGGCGGAGCTGCGCGCCATGGGCGAGACCAATGCGCAGGCTAGTCGGCCCCGCTCCTTCCTGCGCCGCGCCGTGCTGATGCGCGCCGCCTCCCTCTATGCCGAGCGATTCGCGCGGGAGGACGGCAAGGTTCTGGCAACGGTCGAGCTGATCTCGCTCAGCGGCTGGGCCCCGGCTCCCGGCCAGCCCAAGCCGCTGCGCCCCGGCTCCGCCAAGGCCCGCCTTGCGGATGCACTGGGCGTCAGGGAACAGCCGACGGGCGACAAGGCGGGTTAGAGCAGGCTCGCCAGCATGCCCACGAGCGGAATGTCGGCCGGGGGCATGGGCAGGCTGTACAGCTCGCTGATCCGCACCCAGCGCACCGCCTGCCCCTCCTGCGGGCGCACCGTGCCTTGCCATTTGCGGCAGGCGTAGAGCAGCATCAGGAGGTGAAAGTCCTCATACGGATGGCTGGCAAAGGTCAGCGGCGCCAGGCAAGAGGCGGTGGTGTCGATGCCCAGCTCTTCCTGCAACTCGCGCACGAGGGCGGCCTCGGGCTTCTCGCCCGCATCCACCTTACCGCCCGGAAACTCCCAAAGGCCCGCCATCGACTTGCCTTCGGGCCGCTGGGCGACCAGCACCCGGCCGTCCGTGTCGATCAGGGCCGCGGCAACAACCGTGACCAGTTTCTTGGTTGGGTCCGTCAGGCCCGGAGGCGCAGGACATTCATCGAAGGACTCGACGGGCATTTGGGTGCTGAGCATAGGGAAAAGGCCATGTTAATTCCGGAGTGCGCCGTTAGGTTCCACATGCGAGCCGCCCTGTCGATATGCTAACGGTGGGATGCGGCGTTTCAACACTGTACGAAGCCGGGCCGCGTCAGATCGCAGCTTATCCCTTCCGAACAGTTTAGAATGTTCCCTCAGCTTTTCTTAACACCTCTGCTGGCAGGGTAAGCCCGCACGGATCTCCGGGACGGAACGCGTCATGCCGAACATTCTTAGCCTTCTGCCAAGCCGCATCCTGTCCCGCCATGGTCTGTCGCGTCTCGGGCGCGACCAGTCCGGTGCCACAATGATCGAATACTGCATCATCATTGCCTGCATCGCGATCGTCGTGGTGGTGGGCTACTCGCAGATCGGCCAGTTCCCCACCAGGCCCCTGGAGACGGTTGCCAGCTTCATCGGCTGAGCCCTGTTCGGGCCGGCCCTCGGCCCAGATCCTGCACGTCTGAAATCCAGCAAAGTTAAGAAAAGGTTTGTCTCTCAGCGGGGCAGGCCCCGATAGCTTTTTGTTAGTACATTTCTTCAGTTGCCCGCTGTTGCGTCAAAACAATCATGCTTAACGGATCAAGTAATAATCCCCATTAACAACTTTGAAACTCCTGCCGGGATACAAGTCCACCGTTGGCCTCGGGAAAAGGCTTAATCAAGGATCCGCCACAGCAGTGGCGGCCGGAAGGAGACACACCATGTCGTTCATTCGCACCGCTCTGCGCAAGTTTGCTCGCGACGAAAAGGGCGCAACCGCCATCGAATACGGCCTGATCGCCGCTCTCATCGCCGTCGTCTGCATCGGCGGCTTCCAGATGATCGGCAGCAACCTCGCCAAGACGCTGAGCACTGTTGCGACCAACCTCGAGCCGAAGTCCTAATCATTACTCAAGATTGGCCGTCAGGCTGATCCACGACGGCGGCCGTTTCGGCCGCCGTTTTTCGTTCAGGCAGAAGGAAACAGCCCCATGCGCTCCCTGCTGCAAGAGTTGCGCGTCTCGGCCGCATTGCTGCTGACGGTTCTGCTCTATGGCGCCGTCGCATGGGGGCTGCTGACCCCGCTTGGCCGCAGCGTGGACCTTTTTACACCCAGTTATGGCACGCTCACTCTGATCTCATGGGGCGCTGCGGGGGCACTGACCATCATCGCTTATATGATCCATCTGACGCTGATCATGCGGCCAGCCCGGCCGCTGATGGTGCTGGCGAAGGACATCCGTACCAACATCCTGCCTGTCGACCAGCTCCTGATGCGCCTGACGCCGGTTCTGGTGCTCGTGGTTCTTCTCAACAGTTTCACCGCCATCAAGGCGGCGATCCCCGCCTACCATCCTTTCGCCTATGACACGCTGTTTGCCGACATTGACCGCATGATCTTCGGCACGGACCCGTGGCGACTGACCCACGCCGTCTTCGGCTCGCCGGTCGCCACCTGGCTGATCCAGTTCAGCTACAACGTCTGGTTCGTAGTGATGTGGATGAGCGTGATCTACGCCGCCCTCAAGACCGATTTCCGGGCGTGGCGTGCGCAGTATCTTCTGGCCTTCTGCCTCGTCTGGATCCTGGGCGGCTCGGTCGCGGCCATTCTCATGTCCTCGGCAGGGCCATGCTACTACGGCCATCTGGTCAGCGGCCCCGATCCCTTCGCGCCGTTGATGGACCGGCTTGCGCAGTTGGACATCATCATCCGCGAGCAGGAGATCGGCTGGGGCGTCAGCGCCCTCGAGATGCAGGCAAAGCTGTGGGAAATCTATCAGAAGGGCGGCGCATCAACCGGTGCGGGCATCTCCGCCATGCCCTCGCTGCACGTCGCAACGTCCGTCCTCATGGCCCGCGCCGCCTTTGCCCTGAACCGCAAGGCAGGTCTGCTGCTCAGCCTGTTCGCGCTGGTGATCTGGATCGGCTCGGTGCATCTGGGCTGGCACTACGCCGTTGACGGCATGGTCTCTCTGCCGCTGGCGCTGATGGTCTGGTCGCTGGCCGGACGCATCGTGCGGATGCTCAACGTCGTTGATTTCCCAGCCCAGGGCACCCGCACGATTGAAATTCTCGGCAAGCGCAAGGGCGCAGCTCCTGATGCACCGGAGGGCACAGTCGCGCCCTCCGCCGCCTGAGCCCTACGAGCCGTAAACGATCAGCTTCACCTTCTGACCCGGCCGCACCTCTTTGGGGTTGGTGAAGCCATTCAGCACGAGGAAGCGGTCCAGCCGGTTGTCGTCATAGGCCATGCGGTCAGCCAGCTGCTGGGCGGTCTGCCCCTGCGCCACCGTCACCACCTTGATGCGCCGCTCCTTGTACTTGGCGGCTTCAGCATCGCTCAGCTTGCGGAACGACTGCAGCATGGACTGGAGCGAGCGCACCGCCTGCGCGGCGGTCTGCGCGCCTGTCTGGCTGCTGGCGTAGGCCGGGCTCACCATCACGAAGTGATAGGCCTGCGAAGGCGACCACTGGTAGGCGACGATGCTAACGTCCAGCACGCCGCTGTTGGTGCTCAGGCGCGTGGAGGTGGTGGCCGTCTGCATGCCGTTGATCTCGCCGGGCTGGGAGCGCGCGATATTGCCGGCCTGCCCCTCGGTCATCGCCTGCCACACCTGCTGGATATAACTGTCCAGCCCCTGCCCGCTGGTCAGCGGGCCGCCTGCGAACAGCACCTGCGTCTGACCCGGACCCAACGCCGTCACGGCGCGGCTGGTGTTCTGGAGGGTGAAGCCCTCCGGCACGGTGAAGAACAGCTTCAACTGCGGGTGGGCGAAGCTGCGGCCGCGCACGAAGCCCTGCTCGGCGCTGTCATCCACCACCAGTCCGTCGATCGCCGCCAGGAACGCGTCCCGGTTGCGCGGCTGCTTGCCCGCCGGCACGCCGGTCTGCTGGGCCAGCGACTGGGCGCGGCTCACGCGCTCGCCAGTCAGCGGGTGGGTGCGGGCCCAGCTCGGCGTCGTCTCAGCCGCCTCGCGCCCCTGAACCTTCGCCTCGAGCGCGTCCTGCCGGCCGAGCGTTGCGAGCATGTCGGAGGCGGCGAACGGATCATAGCCCGCCCGGTTGATGTAGCGGATGCCGAGGGTGTCGGCCTTGTATTCCTGATCGCGGGAGTAGGACAGCGTATAGACCTGCGCCGCCTGCCCCGCCAGCTGCGCCAGCTGGCCCGAGCCGGTCAGCACCGCCACCAGCAGGCTGCCGATGCCGCCCAGCATCTGCGTGTTGTAGCGCTTGGCGGTGTGGCGGTCGGTCACGTGGCCGATCTCGTGCCCAAGCACCGAGGCCAGCTCCGCCTCGTCGTTCATCAGCGCCAGCAGCTGGCGCGAGATGTAGACATAGCCGCCCGGCAGCGCGAAGGCGTTGACGACGCTGGAATCCAGCAGGGTGAAGGTGAAGGGCTGGTTCGGCGTCTCGGAGTTCTGGAGTACGCGCCCGCCGACCATGGCCACGTAGCTGGCCACCTTGTCGTCCTTGTAGGCCCCGCCATACTCAGCCAGCAGCTTCGGATGCTCCGATTCGCCGATCGAGCGCTCCTGAGACGTGGACATGAACGGCGTGAACGCGGTGCTGCCTGCCGGTGTCGTGGTACAGCTTCCAAGCAACACCGACACGGCAACCGCTGCCAGCAGTCCTGTCTTGCGCGCCATCACACTTTTCCCCTTCTGCCAGCCTGCTCTCATGTTGCCACCCATGCCTGCGGCCCTGCCGGGCCGTGCGGCGTCCGTTATCCGCTCCGGCCTGCATCAGCGGCCAGCCATCGGATTATGCAAGGATTATAACGAATGAAAAGCCTTGCGGCCCCCGCCTTCTGCCATGGTCCGGAACGCA
>NZ_DATBUP010000126.1:0-11490 GCF_036515995.1 Pedomonas sp.
GGATGAAAGGACCACAGCCGTGTCGAAGACTTCCGCCGCTCTTGCCCAGGACCTGTTCTACACCCGCACCGAGATGGATGAGGCTCGGGTCGCCAGCCTTGTGGCAGAAAAGCTGTCCGGGCTCGACGACGGCGAGCTGTACCTCCAGTACACGCTGTCCGAGTCCTTCGGCTTCGACGACGGGCGGCTGAAGAGCGCTACCTTCGACACGACGCAGGGCTTCGGCCTGCGCGGCGTGCTGGGCGAGACCACCGGCTTTGCCCACGCCAACGAACTGTCCGAGGACGCCATTCGCCGCGCGGGCGACACGGTTGCAACCATCCGCACCGGGCGCGAGGCCCGCTGGGCCGACGCCCCGGCGCGCACCAACCGGATGCTCTATCAGCCGGACAACCCGTTCGACGGCTTCTCCTTCGAGACCAAGACCAAGCTGCTGGCGGACATCGACGCCTACCTGCGCAACAAGGACCCGCGCGTGGTGCAGGTTTCGGCCTCGCTCATCGGCTCGTGGACCGTCATCGAGATCCTGCGGCCGGACGGCTACCGCGCATGGGACGTGCGCCCGCTGGTGCGCCTGAACGTGCAGGTGATTGCGCAGGACGGCGACCGGCGCGAGTCCGGCTTCGAGGGGCTGGGCGGCCGCCACGACTACTCCCGCCTGCTCTCCCCCGCCACCTGGCAGGGCGCGGCGGACGAAGCCCTGCGGCAGGCGCTGGTGAACCTTCAGGCCGTGCCCGCGCCCGCGGGCGAGATGACCGTGGTGCTCGGCCCGGGCTGGCCGGGCGTGCTGCTGCACGAGGCCATCGGTCACGGCCTCGAGGGCGACTTCAACCGCAAGGGCTCCTCGGCCTTCTCGGGCCGCATCGGCGAGCGGGTGGCCGCTCCCGGCGTGACGGTGGTGGACGACGGCTCGCTGGAGTGCCTGCGCGGCTCGATCACCATCGACGACGAAGGCACGCCGACGGAGCGTACCGTCCTGATCGAGGACGGCATCCTCAAGGGTTACATGCAGGACCGCATGAACGCCCGCCTGATGGGCGTGAAGGCCACCGGCAACGGACGGCGCGAAAGCTTCGCCCACGCCCCGATGCCGCGCATGACCAACACCTTCATGCTGGCGGGCGACCGCGACCCTGCGGACATCCTCGGCTCGGTGAAGAAGGGCATCTACGCCAAGACCTTCGGCGGCGGACAGGTGGACATCACCTCGGGCAAGTTCGTGTTCTCGTGCACGGAAGCCTATGAGCTGGAAGACGGCAAGCTGGGCCGCCCCCTCAAGGGCGCGACCCTCATCGGCAACGGGCCGGACGTGCTGACCCGCGTGAAGGCCATCGGCAACGACCTGGCGCTGGATCCGGGCATCGGCGTGTGCGGCAAGGGCGGCCAGTCGGTCCCCGCAGGCGTCGGCCAGCCGACCCTGCTGATCGAGGGCCTGACCGTCGGCGGCACCGGCTGATCAATCAAGCCCTTTCTGGAACGAAACAGTCTCCCGAGCATTCTACTTCACGGGCCCCGATCCGCTTTCGGGGCTCGTAAAACAGATGCGGGAGACACGCTTGCCAGACCTACCGGAAGAAACGGACTGGGTTGAAGTGGGACGCTTCAGCAATCTGGCCGAGGCCCAACTCGCCAAGGCCATGCTGGAAGCCTACGGCCTGACGCCCGGTATTGAAGGTGAAAACAGCGCCCATGTGCTGGCCGGTGTGGACCCGACCATGCATGGCGTCATTCTCCACGTTCCGGTGCAGGAAGCCGAGCAGGCGACCCTGCTGCTGAGGGAAAGCCCGCCGCCCGAGGGTGCGGATGACGTGCCGGAGAGCTGACGGCGAGCCGCCTGGAAACGCCGGTCAGGCCCGTCTCAACGGACGCATCGATCGGCATCACAGTTGGCCTGCCGCCCCGATTCGCGCGAATGTTGCTAAAAACATGAGACGTAATTCGGCTGATTTCCGCCATATTCAGGGCAGGCGTCAGACGAACGGTGTTCTGCCGGGCCGTACAAATCCCCTTGAGAAACAATTCCTTTCTCCAGGCATTTGACAAAAAGGCTTGGCAATAATCAGACGGCGCCCGGACCGGTGCCTGACGACACCATTGTCGAACGAGCCAACGATGGACTACCCTCTAGTGAGCGAGGAGGGAAATACCATGAGCTTGAAGATGGTCCCGATCCCGCGGGAGGACTACGACGCCCTATCTTCGGTTTTGGCGCATAATACCTTGCTGGCAGGTGAACTGGCCGGCGATCACCGAAAATTCTTTGCATTTGTTGATGACGACGGCTGGCGGGTTGCTGTCGGCAGCATGGAAATTCACGGGGATGCTGCGATCCTGCGCTCGTTCCTCACGACGAGCTGCCATCATGGCCAGGGGCTGTGCGGCACCATGCTGGAAGAACTGGCAGCCTGCGCACGGCGCGAGGGTGTGAAGACCCTCTATCTCTTCACGGATGATGAAGAAGACATCTTCTCCCAATACGGCTTCATGCCGTGCGAGGTGAAGACAGCACCCGACGTGCTGCGGGATTCGGCCCAGTTCACGGCCATGTGCAAGTCAGGCGACTTCATGATGCGCCAGCTCTAAGCGCCGCGCATTCCTGTGTCTCCGGACCAGACGCCAGAAGACCAGCCCCCGAACCGGGCGCTGCCAACCGTTGCCCTTGCGCTGGGCGGCGGCGCCGCCCTGGGCTGGGCGCACATCGGCGTGGTGCGCACCCTCGTGGAGCGCGGCGTGCGCATCGACGCCGTGGCGGGCACCAGCATCGGCGCGGTGGTGGCAGCCTGCATTGCCGCCAACAAGCTGGATGCCCTGGAAGAGCTTGCCCTTTCCGCCACGTCGCTCACCGTGCTGCGCTATCTGGACGTGAGCTTCCGGGGCGGGATGCTGGGCGGGCGCACCATCGAGCGGCAGCTGCGCCGTCATTTCGACGGCCTGCTGATGGAGGACCTGCCCCTGCCCTGCGCCACGGTGGCGGCCGACCTCATCTCCGGCTCGGAGATCGTGCTGCGGGACGGCCCGGTGGTGGAGGCGGTGCGCGCATCGCTGGCCATTCCCGGCATCTTCAAGCCCGTCCTGCGGGAGGGGCGCATGCTGGCGGACGGCGGACTGGTCAATCCGGTGCCGGTCTCGGCCGCGCGGATGATCAGCGCCTGCCCGGTCATCGCGGTCAATCTGCAGGGCGACTATGTGCACCGCGCCGCCGCCGCCGGTTTCCGCAAGGCGGCCGGTACGGCCCGCGTCTCCGCCATCCGCACCACCCGCGCCTCGCTCGGCCTGCTGCTCTCGTCCCTCGCCAATCATGTGCTGGCAGCGAACCCGGCAGATCTGGTGATCACGCCCGCGATCGGCCACATCGACGTGGGGGATTTCACCCGGGCCGAAGACCTCATTCAGGCGGGCCGACGCGCGGCGGAAGCGGCGTGGGGCCAGATCGAAGCGCTCGATACGCGCTAGATGCATATAATTTAGTCATAAAACTTTTGATGCACAATTAATGTGCAAATCTCTGGGCCTGATTGGGCCGCAGCCTTTCCCTCATCCTTGGTAATCCGCGCAGTTTCAGTCACTGCCCCGGTTTGGCACGCCTCCTGCAATGCACCCTCGAGCCGGCGATTTCCGATCCGCCGGTCAACAGGGAGGCGGGCATGAAACTGATCACGGCGATCATTAAGCCCTACAAGTTCGATGAGGTGCGCGACGCGCTCACCGCCATCGGCGTGGAGGGAATGACTGTTACCGAGGTGAAGGGCTTCGGCCGGCAGAAGGGTCAAACCGAGATTTACCGGGGCGCGGAATATTCCACCAACCTGATGCCCAAGCTGAGGCTCGAACTGGTGGTGGCCGACGACATGGCAGAGCGCGGCATCGAGGCCATCCAGCATGCGGGACGGACCGGCACCATCGGCGACGGAAAGATCTTCGTCACCGACGTGTCGGAGGTGGTGCGCATCCGCACCGGCGACCGCAACGAGCTGGCTCTGTAGGACAAGGGTAGCAACATGCAGAAACTTCTTCGTCACTTTGCAGGCGCTGCGGCCGGTCTCGGCACGGCGCTGGCCGCCGGAGCGGCCTTCGCCCAGGACGCCGCGGAGGCAACGCCTGTCATCGACACCGGCGACACATCCTGGATGCTGATCTCCACCGTGCTGGTGGCCATGATGATCGTGCCGGCCCTCGGCCTGTTCTACGGCGGCCTCGTGCGCACCAAGAACATGCTCTCGGTGCTGGTTCAGGTCTTTGCCATCGGCTGCCTGATGATGATCCTGTGGGTGCTGTACGGCTACAGCCTGGCATTCACCGAGGGCAACGCCGTCTACGGCGGCCTCTCCAAGGCGTTCCTGGCGGGCATCACGCCTGACAGCGTCTCCGGCACCATTCCGGAACTGGTCTTCGTCTGCTTCCAGATGACCTTCGCGGCACTGACCCCGGCGCTGATCGTCGGCGCGTTTGCGGAGCGCATCAAGTTCTCGGCGCTGCTGATCTTCTCCGCGCTGTGGTTCACTTTCTCCTACATACCGATGGCCCACATGGTGTGGGGCGGCGGCTGGCTGCAGGGTGACGGCGCGCTGGACTTCGCGGGCGGCACCGTGGTTCACATCAACGCGGGCGTTGCCGGTCTGGTCGGCTGCCTGATGCTCGGCAAGCGCATCGGCTACGGCCGGGAAGCCATGCCGCCGCACTCCCTGACCCTGACCATGGTGGGCGCCGCCCTGCTGTGGATGGGCTGGTTCGGCTTCAACGCCGGTTCGGCAGCCGCTGCGGGCGGCGGCGCGGCGCTGGCCATGATCAACACCTTCACCGCAACCGCCGGCGCGGCTCTGGCCTGGCTGTTCGTGGAATGGGCCGTGAAGGGCAAGCCCTCGCTGCTCGGCATCGTCTCGGGCGTCATCGCCGGTCTGGTGGCGGTCACTCCGGCCGCGGGCTTCGCCGGTCCGGTCGGCTCGATCGTCCTCGGCGCGGTTGCTTCGGTGATCTGCTTCTTCTTCTGCACCACCATCAAGAACAGGTTCGGCTATGACGACTCGCTGGACGTGTTCAACATCCACGGCGTCGGCGGCATCGTCGGCTCGATCCTGACCGGCGTGCTTGTGGCCCCGTCCCTCGGCGGCACCGGCATCGACGGCTTCGACATGGGCTCGCAGCTGTGGACCCAGACCGTGGCCACCGTGGTCGGCATCGGCTGGAGCGCCATCGTCTCGCTGATCCTGTTCTTCCTCATCGACAAGACCATCGGTCTGCGCGTCAGCACCGACGAGGAACGGGAAGGCCTCGACCTCTCCTCGCACGGCGAGCGGGCCTACCACTACTGATCCTGATCATCCCCATAGCGTGAACACTTCAAAGGGCTGGGAGCCGCAAGACCTCCAGCCCTTCTTTTATGTGTTCAGGACTTCTGCTCGCCCGGCTTGCTCTCGTCTTCAGAGAGGCGCGAGCGGATACGGGGCGGGGCCTGCGCGTCGGGGAAGGCCGGGAGATACCAGCCATAGACCATGGCACCGGAGCGCAGCAGGAAAGCTGCCGAGAAGGCGATGACCATGGCGTAGCGTGGCATCACACCCAGCGTCACCAGCAGCGCATAGCTGCCCGCACCGAGAATTGCCGCCGTGACGTAGATTTCGCGCTTGATGATGGCCGAGGGCTCCCGTGCCAGCACATCGCGGATGACGCCGCCGAAGCAGGCGGTGAGCATGCCCATGATGGCGGCGATCAGCGGATGGACCCCAACCGCCAGCGCCTTGGAGGCACCGAGGATGGCGTAGCCGGACACCCCGACGGCATCGAGCCACAGCAGCGCCTGCTCGCGCCAGCGCCGCGGGCCGCCGGTAAACCAGACCAGCACCGCCATGGCGAGGCACACCGCCACATAACCGGGGCTGCGGACCCAGAACACCGGCACATCAAGCAGCACGTCACGCAGCGTGCCGCCGCCGACGCCGGTGACCGCCGCAAAGAAGGCGAAGGTGATAATATCGCCCCGGATCTTGGCGGCGGCCAGAGCCCCCGTCGCCGCAAAGACGGCAACGCCCGCATAGTCCAGCGCCATGAACACGTTTTCCGGTGCAACCACGTGCGACCTCCCCCTTAGATCCGCGACAGTGCCCCCCCTGTCGCGATCACTTAACGCCGCGAGTCGATGCGGAGAAAACGTCAGAAAACGGTCAGGACCAGCTTGCCGCGCACGTGACCGGCTTCGCTGAGGCGGTGCGCCTCGGCAATGTCTTCCAGCGGCATGGTCCTGATCTCGGGCAGCGGGATCTTGCCCTCTGCCACCAGCGCGGCCAGTTCGGCCATCTGGCCGTTGTCCGGGCACACCATCAGGCGCGTCGCGGACAGGTCCTTGTGCGCGCACTGATCATGGTCCGGCGCATCGACAAGGCCGACGATCGCGCCGCCGGGCTTGATCACCTCGTAAGACAGTCTGAGCGCCTCGCCGCCGACGGCATCAAGCACCACGTCAACGCCGTCCGGCGCGAGGGCCATGATCTGCTCCTTCACGTCGGCCGCGCGGTAGTCCACCACCGCCGACGCGCCGAGGCCGCGCACATAGTCCGCATTCTCCGGGCGCGCGGTTCCGATCACGGTTGCGCCGCGCTGGCGGGCAATGCCCACGGCCCAAGAGCCGACGCCGCCGGCAGCAGCATGGATCAGGACCGTCTGGCCAGCCTCAAGCCGGGCGAACTCCACCAGCGACTGCCATGCCGTCAGGCCCGCCACCGGCAGGCTTGCGGCCTCAACATCATCAAGGTGCGAAGGGGTTGGCGCCACCTGCTCGGCGGGAACGCTGACGTATTCGGCGCAGGCGCCCCACTGGAATACCGGCTTCTTGGTGAAGGCCATGACGCGCATGCCGGGCGTGAAGCCGGTGACGCCCTCGCCCGTGGAGACGACCTCTCCCGCCGCTTCCCAGCCGGGGATGATGGGGAAGGCATAGGGACGGCTCTTCAGCAGCCCTTCCCGCACTTTCCAGTCCAGCGCGTTGACGCCGGCAGCCCGTACACGGATCAGGACTTCGCCGGAGGCAAGCTCCGGCATGGGAAGGTCTCCGATATTCAGAAGCTCCGGACCACCGAACCGTGCGTAATAGGCTGCCTTCACAACCGCCTCACATGTTGCCTTGTTTCAACTGCTCCATCAGGCCCGCCACAGGGCCCAGATCGTACCCGGCCGCACCGGCCTGCGCCGCCAGTTCCTGCGGATCGCCGCCCGCCTTGGCCTGCGCCAGCGCCCACAGCGTGGAGGAGCGCATGCCCGAGCGGCAATAGGCGAGGATCGGCCCCTTGCCTTCCGCCAGCACCGCCGCGGTCTGGTCGATGTGATCCATCGTCAGGCCGCCGCCGCGCAGCGGAATGTAGTGATACTCAAGGCCCGCAGCCTGGGCTGCCTCGGCCATCGCCTCCCCGCTTGGCTGGCCCGGCTCCTCGCCGTCCGGCCGGTTGTTGATGACGACAGTATACCCCTGCGCTGCCGCCGTGGCCATGTCCTCCGGTTGCAACTGGCCTGCGACCGCGAAGCCGGGCGTCAGCACACGAAACATATATTACCTCCCGCTTTGGAGCCTGAACTCATGCCACCTATATTAAGTGTTTGACACTTCGTTGCCAGCGAGATCGCATCCGAACTCGCTCAGGAAGGCCAGAAAGGGCTTCGAGCATGAACCTGCCGAATCTTCTTTGTGTGCTCAGGCTGCTTCTGGCGCCGATCGCGGCCGTTCTGATCCTGCGGAACGAGACGGCCTGGGCAGCGGGACTGTTCGCGACATGCGCCATTACCGACGCCGTTGACGGCTATCTGGCCCGCCGGTGGAAGCAGATCACGCTGCTGGGGCAGATGCTGGACCCGCTGGCGGACAAGGCGCTCATCAACCTCTCGTTCCTTGCGGCCGCCGCCGGCGGTTATCTGCCGTGGTGGCTGGCGCTGCTGGTGCTGGGCCGGGACATCCTCATTCTGGCAGGCGCGGTCTCCAGCCGGATCTTCGGCCTTGGCCACGACCTGCTGCCGCTGGCCATCGGCAAGATCTCAACCTTCCTCCAGATGGGCCTGATGCTCGCCATCCTGATTGCCGCCGCCGAGACGCCGCCTGCATTCGTGGTGCCCAATTCGCTGGTGATGGCGGTGACCATCACCACCGTCGCATCGGGCCTGCTCTATGCCGTGAGTTGGCTGATGCACCTGATGCGCCACCGCCAGCCGGTGCCGTAAACGGAGGCCTCGGGCGACGAAAAGGGGCGCCGCCCTGATGCCGACGCCCCTTTTTTTCATGCGGGTCTGCTGGCAGGTCTGTTGGATTGTCGCCCTACGCGTTGAGCTGAAGACGGGCGATGTACTGGCTGACGGCCGGGCCGATGTCCTCGCGCTCGATCGCGAAGGCGATGTTGGCCATGATGTGGCCCGCCTTGTCGCCGCAGTCGAAGCGCGTGCCCTCGAAGTGCAGGCCGTGGGTCGGGATGACGGTCAGCGCCTTGGCGATGGCGTCGGTCAGCTGGATTTCGCCGCCCGCGCCTGCCTGCTGGTTGTCGAGAATGTCCAGCACCACCGGCTGGAGGATGTAACGGCCGATGACCGCCGTGCGCGAGGGCGCGACCGCCGGATCGGGCTTCTCCACCATGCCGTTGATTTCGACCAGGTTGCCCTTGGTCTCACCCGGCGTGATGACGCCGTAACGGTTCGTGTGCTCCTGCGGCACGTCCGTGACGGCGAGGATGTTGCCGCCCACCTGCTCGTAGGCTTCGACCATCTGCTTGAGGCACGGAACGTCCCCCTTGATGAGGTCGTCCGCCAGCAGCACGGCGAAGGGCTCGTTGTGAATGAGATGGCGCGCGCACCAGACGGCGTGACCCAGACCCAGCGGCTCCTGCTGGCGGGTGTAGGCGATGGAGCCCGGCGGTCCGGGGATCTCGCGCAGCTCGGTCAGAACGCTGTTCTTCTCACGGTTGCTGAGGATGCCCTCCAGCTCCGCCGCGTAGTCGAAATGGTCTTCGATGGCGGTCTTGCCCCGGCCGGTGACGAAGATGATTTCCTCGATTCCAGCCGCCCGCGCCTCTTCCACCGCGTACTGAATGAGCGGCTTGTCGACGACCGGCAACATTTCCTTCGGCATGGCCTTGGTGGCCGGAAGGAAGCGCGTGCCAAGCCCGCCCACGGGGAAAACTGCGATTCTGACGGGTTTCATCTTACTCCTCTCACGCCGTTGTGCGGGTAACGCCCGAGTGACGTTCCGTGGCAGCCTGGCCATGACGCTCAGGTTACTGCCACGGTTCCGTGTCGCCTACTTGGTGCGATATGCCCCCAAGGGCAAGGGGTTAGAACTGCCTTAGCAAACGCAAATAGTAATCTCGCTCGGCTGCGCTGCGGCGGGGATCGGCCGCCTTTTCCTCAAGCTCGGTCCGGATGGCGTCCACCATGCGGCGTTCGCTGACGTCCGGCAGGCGGAATTCCGGCCCCAGCCCGCCGCCGCTGAACCGCCCCAGCGGATCAAGACTGTTGCCCTGACTACCGCGCGACATGCCGCCCTGAGCCTGACCGGATGCCTGCGCCTGCCGCTGCAACGCCTCCTGCGCGTCGGCCAGGGCTTCCATGGCCCGGCTCTGGGCCTGAAGTGCCGCTTCCACCCGTCCTTGCGACAGGGCATCGACCGCCGCCGTCATGGCCGCCTGCGCCTCGCCGAGGGCCGAGGGCGCACTGGCGCCCGCCGCCTTCAACTGGCCAGACAGGATGCCTGCCTGCCCCGAGAGCTGCGACTGGGTCTGGCCAAGGCGCTGAAGGGCCTCGCTGCCGCCGCCCAGCGCGTTGCTGAGCCCGGCCCCGATGGTCTCTCCCAGCACCTCGCGCTGCTGGGTTTCCAAATCGCGCAGACCGGACATGGCCTGATCGATGGCCAAGGGGCCGCTGCCGCCCATGCCGCCCGCCGACTGGAGGTTCTCCACCAGCGACCGCAGGGTCTCAAGCGCGCGCCGTGCCCCGGCCTCGTCTCCCGCCGCCATGCGCTCCCGCAGGTCCGACAGCAGATCGCCCAGGGTTCCGGCATCGACCATCCGTGTGTTGCCGGACATGTCTGCCCCGTTGGGGGACATGGGCGGGGCCTCGCTCATCATCTGGCTGAGGTAGGCCGCGAGCGTCTGGAGAAGCTGCTCGGAGAGCTGGGACATCTCCGCCTCGCTCGCCTGCCCCATGCGGGCGGCCAGTTCATCCAGACTGCGGCGTAAGTCCTGAAGCTGACGTCCGCGATCCCCTCCCTCCACGGCCACGGCCACATCCCACAGCACGCGGGCGACGGACCAGCCGCGCGGGTCTTCCCGATCGTAGCGCAGACGCCAGAAGGCGCTGCGCAGGCCGGTAAAGACGCTGAAGTCTCCGTTGTAGGCGCCGATCTCGCTTGCGGCCTCGGTCAGCTTCTTGCCCGCCAGCGCCCGCGCCGACGGCTGGGCGAGCAGCTCCTTGCGAATTGCAATGATGCGCTTGGCGAACGGGTGGTTGAAGCGCCGCTCGGGCAGGCGCAGGTTCAGGGCCTCGCTCGCGCCCCGGTTTCCGGCGGCATCGACGGCGACAAGCCGCAGCTGCACCGTCTCTCCGGCCCACGGGTCAGGCGTGAAGTCCATGTAGAGCACGCCCTCGCCCTGCTGGGGCGGCGCGGACGGTGTGAAGGTGCGGGTTTCCTCCTCCCGCGTCACCTCGAAGAACCAGCGGGTCGGCCCGAAATCGTCAGAGATGCGGTAGGGCAGGCGCAGCGCCTGCGTGGCGGTGAGCGCGGGCTCGCCAGTCAGCGCCACCCGGGGAGCCTTGTCGGGCACCAGCGTGATGTCCAGCACCGCCACCGTCCGCAGCCCCTGCCGCACGCGCCAGACGCCGCCGGCGGCAACCTTGGTGCTGACGGATTGCCCGTCCGCCACCTGCTGGAAGGCGAGCCGGTCCCCCTCGGCGGGAGACAGCGAGAGTTGCCTGTCCGTGCCGCGCGCGACGAGGCGCATGGTGCTGCCCGCATAGGCCGGGAAGGCGATGCGCCCGTCTCCCGCCACCGTGTGGAAGGCGACGGGGCGGCCCGTGTAGGGCGGCGGCGTGACGGCGATCTCGACAGTGACGCCTGCTAGCGAGGTGATGTAGGGCGACAGGGCATCGCTGATGCGCCAGCGCGCGTCCTTGCCCGCAACGAGCGTGCCGAGGATGAGCCCCAGCACCACCAGCGCACCCAGCCCCCAGCGATCGGCCGAGACCACATCGAGCCGGGGCAGCGGCAGCCGGGCGCGTCTTGCGGCGATGGAGGCATCGGCCTGCGCGCGCTCCCAGAGCTGTCCGGAGAGCGGGTCTTCCTCCTGCACCGTGGCGGGGCGATCGTTCAGCAGATCGAGCAGGCCGCGCGGCAGGGCGGAGCGCGCCTCGACCAGCGCCAGCCCCTGCCGCAGCGAGGGCCATTCGATCTCGCGCCACAGCCGCCACAGCGTCCAGAACATGAAGATGCTGACGGCCAGCAGGCACAGCCAGCGCACAAGGCCGGGC